>DUVG01000092.1 GCA_012841175.1 Clostridium sp. | reverse complement strand
GATAATTTAGAAAAAGGTCACAAAGGGGCAGTATTAGGCGGCAAATTAATAGTTGGCGATTTAAGGGATATGGATTTTGTAAGAAGTGTTTTTAAAAACAACAATATAGAGTCGGTTATACATTTTGCAGCTTATATTGAAGTGGGTGAAAGTGTTGCCGATCCATTAAAGTATTATAACAATAATGTTGTTGCAACGCTAAACCTTTTAACTGGAATGAAGGAAGCGGGAGTAGATAAAATAGTGTTTTCATCAACGGCAGCAACATATGGTGAACCAGAAAATATTCCTATACAGGAAGAAGACAAGACATTTCCGACAAACCCTTATGGAGAGACAAAATTAGCTGTTGAGAAAGCACTAAAATGGGCGGATAGGGCATATGGAATAAAACATATTATATTGAGATATTTTAATGCCAGTGGAGCCCATGAAAGTGGCAAAATAGGTGAGGACCACAATCCAGAGTCTCATTTAGTTCCATTAGTAATTCAAGTAGCATTAGGAAAAAGAGAATCAATTAAAATATTTGGAAATGATTATAATACTCCAGATGGAACATGTGTAAGAGATTATATTCATGTTTCTGACCTTGCACAAGCACATGTTTTAGCTCTTAAAAAGCTTAGAAATAAGGGTGAAAGTGATATTTATAATTTAGGAAATGGAAAAGGTTTTTCAGTAAAAGAAGTGATAGATGTTGTGAGAAAAATTACTGGACATCCTATAGAAGCTGTTGATTCTCCAAGAAGACCAGGAGACCCTGCAGTTTTAGTGGCATCTTCAGAAAAAATAAAAAGAGAATTAGGATGGGTGCCTAAAATGAATGATTTAGAAAAGATAGTGGAAACTGCATGGAACTGGCACAAAAACAATATTAATGGATATAACGACAAATAAAATAATGTAAATATCTTTAGTTTAGATAAAACCAAATACTGGCAGATTAAATGGGGGATTTAGAAATAGGAAATTATTTATAAAAATAACAATATAAAAATTATATTATCCTCTCTATTTGTCTATACTTACAGTAGAATATATTTTAGTATGTAAGGAGTAGATAATAAATGAGAAGATTTATAAGTATTGTTATTTTTATGATGCTGATTTTTTCAATTGGATGCCAGATGCCAGTAGACAATGTTGCTACAGATAAGGATGAGGAATTTGACTACATAAGAAAAGAAGATGAAATTCTTGATACATATGTTTCACCATATTCTGAAATAGAGGAAATACAGGATGACTATGAAGAAGATGATGAGGATGAGAAATATGAAGAACCATATAATGATGAGTATGTAAAAATAACAGCCTATTATAGAGATGGTGATAATATTGTTGTGCCAATTACAAGAAAAATCAAAAGGCAGGAAGGTATAGCTAGAGCTGTTATAGAAGGTATGATTAAAAATGATGAAAACACCAATGTTTTACAGCCATACAAATTATTTGCTCCGTTGCCTGAAGGAACTGTGGTTTTAGGAATGAATATAAAAGAAGATACTGTAATTGTAGATTTTAATGAGAAGTTTTTAGAGTATGGAGATAAAACAGAGGAGATAAATATTATTTCTTCTATTGTGTATTCATTGACAGAATTTGAAAACATCAACAATGTTAAAATACTTATAGAAGGAAGAGAAAAGGATATACTCAAATATGGAACTAATATTTCTGGTCTTTTAAACAGAAACAATGTTTTGATTAACTCAAAAAGGCTTAATGTTGAAGAAAAGGTAGAAAAAATAGATGTGTATTTGTATAAAAATGAAGGTGGAGAAATTAATTATTTGCTCCCAATGTCTTTTGAGTATATAGGAATAGCAAAAGAGGAAATATGTAATGAAATTATAAGATTACTTGGGAAAAATTATGATGACAAAAAGATGTTTTCTTCCTTGCCTTCAGGTGTTAATTTGATAGACAGTAAGTTGGAAGAAAATACTCTTATATTAAATTTTAGTGATAAAATCAAAAATTATGGTGGAACCTCTAGGGAAGAAGGAATAATAGAGCAGATTTTATATAGTATGAAACAAATTGAAGGTGTTGAAAAAGTTAAAATAATAATTGAAGGAAAAGAAGGAAAACTTCCTGAAGGAACAGATATTTCAAGAGGTATTCCTATTTTAAATAAAATAAATGAAGTATAATCTTATAGAAAGGTTGGGGAAATATTGAGAATTGGTGGTAGAGGTCAAAATGAATTAAGACCAGTTAAAATAACAAGGAATTTCACTAAACATGCAGAAGGTTCAGTATTAATTGAAATGGGGGATACAAAGGTTATTTGTACTGCTACAGTTGATGATAAGGTGCCTCCATTTAAGAAAAACACTGGGGAAGGCTGGGTTACAGCAGAATATTCTATGCTTCCTAGGGCAACGGCTTGTAGAAACCAAAGGGACATCAATAAGCTAAGGCTTTCAGGCAGAAGTCACGAAATACAGAGATTAATAGGAAGGTCATTGAGATCTGTTGTAAACTTAAATCTTCTTGGAGAAAGAGTTATAATTATAGATTGTGATGTAATACAAGCTGATGGGGGGACTAGAACTGCATCTATAACTGGTGGTTTTGTAGCTTTAGTTGATGCATGCAAAAAGCTTAAAGATGAAGGATTGATAGATAAAATACCTATAACAGATTTTTTAGGAGCTATAAGTGTAGGTATTGTTGGAGACATGGAAATGCTTGATTTATGTTATGTGGAGGATTCTGGTGCTCAAACTGACATGAATGTGGTAATGACTGAAAAGGGAGAGTTTATAGAAGTTCAGGCAACAGCTGAAGAAAATCCCTTCAAAAAAGAGCAACTAGATAAGCTTTTATCTTTAGCAGAAAAGGGCATAAAAGAATTGATATCCATTCAAAAAGAGGCATTAGGCAGTATATCAAGTGAGGTAGGGGGAGTTAGTAAATATGAAAAAATTTATAGTGGCAACGAAGAATCAGGGGAAGCTTAAAGAAATACAAGAAATATTAGCTAAGTTTCCATTTCAGGTTGTATCTATGGTTGATGAAGGTATAACAAAAGACATTGATGAAAGTGGCACTACATTTGAGGACAATGCACTAATAAAGGCCAGAGAAGTACATAAAATAACAGGTGAAATAGTGATGGCAGACGATTCAGGTCTTGAGGTGGATTATTTAGATGGGGCTCCAGGAGTTTATTCCGCTAGATTTGCAGGAGAGAATGCAAGTGATGAAGATAAAAACAATAAGTTATTGGAGCTTTTAAAAGATGTGCCATATGAAGAGAGAAAAGCACGTTTTGTATGTGCTATTGCAGTGGTGTTATCTAACGGAGAGGAATTCACCGTAAAAGGAGTTTGTGAAGGGTATATAGGTTTTAAACCAGAAGGCAAAAATGGCTTTGGGTACGACCCGTTATTTTATGTACCAGAGTTTAATATGACTACAGCACAGATGAAACCAGAGCAAAAGCATGAGATAAGCCATAGGGGCAAGGCTTTAAGGTTGATGGCGGAGAAACTTAAAAAGAGAGTTTAAATATAAGATAAGTATAAGTGGTAAAAAAATTATAGAAAATTAAAAAAGACAGTTGACAAATTGATTTAATGTCTGTATAATATAAAAAGTCAGCGCTAAGTAGGACAAAACTTAATAAACTGCGGGTGTAGTTCAATGGTAGAACATCAGCCTTCCAAGCTGATTGCGAGGGTTCGATTCCCTTCACCCGCTCCACTTATCTGCCCGTAGCTCAGCTGGATAGAGCAACGGACTTCTAATCCGTAGGTCGGACGTTCGAATCGTCTCGGGCAGGCCAACAGACTCGGTTTACAAAGCCGGGTTTTTTTGTATATGTCCCAATTCCAATAGATTAGTTACCAAGACAAGAGAAGTTTCTC
>DUVG01000091.1 GCA_012841175.1 Clostridium sp. | reverse complement strand
TGGATAATGTTGAATCTTTAATGGTGGATAAAAACATCACTGATGGTAATAGGTTTAATGACCACTGGACACAATGCTGGGATTATGTTATGACTGGTGTATTTACAAAGCTTGCTACTTTGTCACCGAATCCAATGTATAGAGAAATTGCTGAAGAACATTTTGATTATTGGCAAAATGGCATAAGATCAACCCCAGGAGGTTTAAAATATCTAGACAGCTGGGGAGTTGCGAAATATCCTGCAGCAGAGAGTTTTGTTCAGCTTGTATACTACAAAGAAACAGGAGAACAAAAATATCTTGATTTTGCTAAAAGTCAAATTGACTACATTCTTGGGGACAACCCACAAAACATGTCTTACGTAGTGGGATTTGGAGACCATTATCCTAAGTTTCCCCATCACAGAGCTTCAAGTGGAAGACTAGAAGGGCCACCTGCTGACGAACATAAGTCAATGCCTCAAAGGCACATACTATATGGTGCTTTGGTGGGAGGGCCAGATATGAATGACGATTATAATGATGATGTAGATGATTATGTATATACTGAAACAGGATTAGATTATAATGCAGGGATTGTTGGTGCATTAGCAGGTATGTCTAAGTATTTTGGACAAAGTCAGTTACCAGGAGATACTCCAGGCATAGAAGGTGAGCCAACCCAGTACTACACTGAAGCAAAGATATACGAAGAAACTTCAACTGGAGTTACTATTGACCTTAATATGTACAATATAGTTACATCACCACCTCAATATGAAGAGGGATTATCATTTAAATATTTTCTTGATTTGTCAGAGTATGTTGAAGAAGGAATAAATATTTCAAAATTTACTACAGACATATACTATTCACCGGCTAAGGCTGAAATATCCGGATTAAAGCCTTGGGATGAGGATGAAAACATTTATTATGTAGAGGTAACTTTTCCTGATGAAGGACTTTATGTAAGAACCTATTTACAATTTGCTATAAATTTTTATGAAAACAAACTTTGGGATTCTTCCAATGACTTTTCAACAAAGGAAATAACCGATACCTATTCAAAAATAGAAAACATACCAATATATAAAAATGGAGTTTTAGTATTTGGAAAAGACCCTTCAGGAAACGAGGCAGTAGAGCCAACTCCATTGCCTTCGGACTATGTTTCAGGAGATTTAAATGGGGATGGACTAATTGATTCAAGAGATTGTGTTTTATTATCAAGATACCTATTAGAAATTATAACTGAGTTTTCTTATGAAAATGCTCTACAAGCTGGAGACGTTGATGGAAACGGTGTTATTAACACAGTAGATTATGCTTATGTGAGTAGGTATGTTTTAGATATTATATCTGAATTTCCTAAGAGAAAATGATAATAAAAAAATTAAGTTAGGGGAAAGGACTGATATTAAGATGAATATTAATTTAAACAAAAAGAAAATAAAGACATTAAAAGGGAGTAGTAAGTTTTCTATTTTTTTGATTTTCATATTTATTTTTGGACAGTTATCTGGTTTAAGTTTTGCCAACTCAGCACCACCAGAGGATTTTACTCCAGCACCAAACTGGGAGAGTTATGATTATTTTAACTTTGCTGAGGCACTTCAAAAATCAATTTATTTTTATGATGCTCAAAAATGTGGACCAGAGGCAGACTATGAAAATGGTGGAAGGCTTGAGTGGAGAGGTGCATGTCATGAAAAAGATGCAAAAGTACCACTTACTACAACAGACACAAATCTTTCAGAAGGATTCATTGAAAAATACAGACATATTTTAGATCCTGACGGAGATGGAACAATGGATTTACATGGAGCATTCCACGATGCAGGGGACCATGTGAGATTTGGTTTACCACAAAGTTATTCTTCCGGTACTTTAGGATGGGGATTTCTTGAATTTAGAGATTCCTTTAAGGCTATTGGGGAAGAAGAGCATATGCTGGAGATTTTAAAACATTTTACAGATGCATATTTACGATGCACATTTCTTGATGAAGAAGGCAATGTGATTGCTTTTGCCTACATGATAGGTGAAGGGGATGCAGACCATACTTACTGGGGGCCACCAGAACTATACCCTGAGGATATTCCAAGACCTGCAGATTTTGCCACTGAAGAAACACCAGGAAGTGACGTTGCTGCCAGCACTGCTGCATCACTTTGTACATCTTATTTAATTTATAAAGATTCAGACCCGGAATATGCTGAGGAGTGCTTAACTGTTGCAAAAGCATTGTATGAGTTTGGAAAGAAATACAGAGGCTTAAATAATGGTGATGGTTACTATACATCTGACTATGATGAAGATGAATTATCATGGGCTGCAGCATGGCTTTATGAATGTACTGGAAATATGGACTACATAGATGATATTATGTCAACAGATGAAACTGGAAACTACACTGGATATATAAAGAAGATTATACCAGAAACCTATAATACTAATGTTTGGTATAATTCATGGGTGCATTGCTGGGATGCAGTATGGGGAGGTACATTTTTAAAATTAAATGGGCTATTTCCTGAAAATGAACTGTTTAAGTTTATTGCACGCTGGAATGTAGAGTTTTTATCAGGTGGTGCAGCAAAACATGAGGACCCAAGTGATGTAAATTATGTTATAACATCACCTGCTGGATATACAATGTTAAATGGATGGGGTTCTGCTCGCTACAATGCAGCCATTCAGTTGTCTGCACTTGTATATATGAAAAACAATCCTGAGAGAACAGATTTTGGTGAGTGGGCAAAGGGGCAGATGGAATACCTGATGGGAAGAAACCCTATGGGATATTCATATATAGTTGGTTATGGATATGAAAAAGGATTGCCTTTTGCAAAATATCCACACCACAGGGCTGCACATGGTTCAAAGACAAATAGCATGAATGATCCAGAAGAGCACAGACATATTTTATGGGGAGCACTTGCAGGGGGACCAGATATAAATGACTATCACATAGATTCAACTACTGAATATGCCTATAATGAAGTTGCTACCGACTATAATGCGGCATTTGTAGGGGCTTGTGCTGGGCTATATCATTATTTTGGTGAGGGACATGAACCTATACCAAATTTCCCACATAAAGAAGAAAGAGTTGATGACTACTACTGTATGTCACGTATTGAAAGGGAAACTGAGTCAAGTACACAAATTGTATTGAGATTGCATAATGAGTCTACTCAACCACCACGTTATCAAACAGGAATGATGGTAAAATATTTTTTCAATATCAGTGAACTTATATTAAATGAACAAGATATAGATGATGTGGTATTTGCAATTGAATTTGACGGTCAGCTTGCTAAACAGCAAAACCCTGTGCAATACAGAGGACCTTTTAAATGGGATGAGGGTGGAACATATTATTATGAATTAGATTGGAGTGGAAATGAAATCTACGGAGACAGGGAATTACAAATTTCCTTTACAGCAAAACAAGACTCCAACTACATGACCCATTGGGATTCAAGTAATGACTATAGTAGAGAAAATGTTACAAGTACTTATGAAATTAATAGAAATATACCTGTATATCTAGACGGTGTAAAGGTATTTGGGGAAGAACCTCCTAAGCTTACTGAATTACCTGAACCTATAGAAGATCCAGATGATCCAACTGAAAAAGAAGCTTTAATAGAAGTAAAATACAAATGCGGTTTAGGAGATAACACCAAAAATACAATAAGGGCTACGATCAATATTAGTAATGTAGGAAATGTTCCAATAAATTTATCCGACATAACTTTACGCTATTGGTTTACAAAGGATGGTAATGAACAAAATAATTTCACATGTGAATATGCAGCTTTTGGAACGGAAAATGTAATTGGACAAATACATTATATAGAAAATCCTGTTGAAAATACCGACACATATTGTGAAATCAGTTTTACAAGCGAAGCAGGCAGGCTTCCAGTGGGAGCAAGTACAGGAGAAATACCTTTTAGAATTGAATGTGGTGAGTCGGTTTATGACCAGGAAAATGACTATTCAGCTATATTAACAATGACAGATAAACTTGGAGATAACAACAAGATAACTGCTTATATAAATGGAGAGTTAAAATATGGAATCGAGCCTGTTGAGGTAAGTTCTGTTACGCCTGGTGATGTAGATGGCAATGGAAAGATAAACACAATAGATTTAGCCATTATGAAAAGGCATATACTTGAGATTAAAACTATAGACGATAAATACATTAAAGCAGCAGATGTAAATGGAGATAAAGCTGTGGATTCAAGAGATTATATGTTGTTAAAAAGATATGTTCTTGAGATTATAGATTCTTTTTAAGAAATAACTTGTTTAGCTAAAGACCCTTGGGGTGCAGTAAAATTCAACAAAACTGCACGTCCAAGGGTTATTTTATTGGATATAAGGTGAAGTGGTTTCTTGAGTTTCTTCTAAATCTATATTTTTTACAGGGGAAGGGCTATCAACATAAACTACATTTTTACTTGAAATGGATTCTAAAATGTCAAAAACCATTTTAACATCTCCATATTCTATTTCAGGTGTAACTGATATTTCTTCGCTTCCGTTTAGGGTGTTGTAGAAATTTAAAAGTTCGTTGTAGAAGCCTCTTTCAGGGGTATATTTTATTTGTTCAGAAGAACCATCATTATAAAATACATTTATAATTCCACTTGATTTATCTTCTAAGTAGATTTGTCCGTTTGTACCGTAAATCCTAAATCCTACTGGAGGTTTTTGAGTTTCAATTCCAGATGGAAAATAAGTATATTGGCCAATAACACCACTTTCAAAAAGTATATTAGAATTTATTGAAAAGTAAGGGTTGTAATCTT
>DUVG01000090.1 GCA_012841175.1 Clostridium sp. | reverse complement strand
CTTGCCAAGGTGAAAGTCGCGAGTTCGAATCTCGTAACCCGCTCCAACAGAAATACGCGGGTGTAGTTCAATGGTAGAACATCAGCCTTCCAAGCTGATTGCGAGGGTTCGATTCCCTTCACCCGCTCCATTTTATTTTAAGCCTTTTATATTGATAATAATACATAGTCTTTTCAAAAATCCTTTTTAATTTTCCCTAGTTCTTAAGGTTTATTTTTATCTATATTTAATATATAATTATTGTAGTAATAGATTCATTTGAATTTTAGTTACTAAAATTCACTGACTTTTTTAATATTCATTGCAAAAACAAAGGGTATTAATGCAATAAGTATTAAAACTACTAAAATTTTATATGTAATTAATTTCATATGCAATTTAGATATTAATGAACATGATTTTACAATGCTAAAAATAAATTGCAGGGGTCATTGAAAAAAATATGCATAAAATAATTTTAAAGAGGGGCGATGGCATGGAGCTAAATAATTCACATAATCAGAGTGATGACATGATGGAAAAAGATGAAATGGAATTTGTTAAATTAAGCAAAATTATCGATGAATTTCAACTTGAACAGATTACAAATTTAAAAATGCTAGATGAAATTATGATTACTTCTACAGATATTAATAGGCCAGGATTGCAACTGGTTGGATATTTAGAACATTTTGGAACAGATAGAATACAGATAATAGGCAAGGTGGAAACGACATATTTAGCAGGTTTAACACCAGAAGAACGTTATGCAAGGTTGGATGATTTTTTTAAAGCAGGTTTTCCATGTATGGTGGTAGCACGTGGATTGGAAGTTTTTCAAGAGATGATTGATGTAGCACATAAATACAATATACCGATTTTTAGGACATATAGTGTAACATCCAGATTTTTAAGTAGTTTAATTAGTTATTTGAATGTTAAATTAGCACCAATGGAGTCAAGACATGGAGTTCTTGTAGAAGTATATGGAGAGGGGATTTTAATATTAGGAGAAAGTGGAGTTGGAAAAAGTGAAACTGCATTAGAACTTGTGAAACGTGGACACAGACTTGTAGCAGATGACCGGGTAGAAATAAGAAAAGTTTCAGAAAAAACTCTTGTAGCAACAGCTCCAGATATAATAAGGCATTTTATTGAAATAAGAGGCATTGGCATATTAGATGTGAAAAAGCTTTATGGTGTTGGTGCTGTAAAGGTTACTGAAAACGTAAATTTGGTTATTAAACTTGAATTTTGGGATGAGAAAAAAAATTATGAGAGACTTGGGCTGGTTGAAGAGTACGAGGACATATTAGGAAAAGAGATTCCATGTCTTACTATACCAGTTAGGCCAGGAAGAAATTTGGCTATAATTGTAGAAGTTGCTGCTATGAATAACAGACAAAAAAAGATGGGCTACAATGCAGCAGAAGTGATGAAAGAGAGAGTACTAGAAGAAATAAGAAGAAAAGAAAGAGCGGAGGAGTAGAATTGAAGATTGTTGTTGATACACATACCCACACAATAGCAAGTGGACATGCTTATAGTACCATACAGGAAATGGCGGCTGAGGCGGCAAAAAAAAACATAGAAGCCTTTGCAGTGACAGACCATGGTCCTAATATGAAAGGAGGCCCTTTTTTATACCACTTTGGAAATCTTAGAGTTGTACCTGAAACTATAAATAATGTAAGAATTATAAAAGGCGCTGAGGCTAATATAATAGATTTTTCAGGCAAATTAGATATACCTGATGATTATCTTAAAAGGTTGGATTTTGCTGTTGCCAGTTTTCACGATATTTGTATTGAGCCTGGAAGTGTAGAAGATCATACTAATGCTTTAATAAATGTAATGAAAAATCCTTATATTGATGCTATTGCACATCCAGGAAATCCTGTCTTTCAAGTAGACATTCCAAAGGTGGTTAGTGCAGCAAAAGAATACAATAAATTTATAGAAATAAACAATGATTCATTTGTAATAAGGCCTGGCAGTGATAAGAATTGTAAGGAATTTGCCTTAGAGTGCAAAAAACAAGGAGTAAAAGTAGTGTGCGGAAGTGACGCCCATATAAGCTTTGATGTTGGAAGATTTGAGAGAGTTCTCCGATTATTTGAGGAAATTGACATGTCTGAAGAACTTGTAATGAATACATCAATATCCAATTTTTTAGAGTATTTCAGGTTTAAAAAGCAACGATTACAGAAAAGATAAAATATAAAGGGTGTAAGTTAATTATTATTGTGAAATACTCTTACTATATTTAATATAATAATAATGGTAATAAATCAATGGCTTATAAGGGGATGGAGTTATTGGATAAGATGAGCTTAGCACATAACATTAAAAAAATTGTGGGAGAACAAAATGTAATGGTTGACGAGCCTATGAAGAATCATTCTTCATTTAGAGTTGGAGGGGCTGCCGATATATTAGTTACTCCTACTTCCACTTTTCAATTAAGTGAAATTTTAAAGTTTTGCAAAAAAGAGAATGTTCCGATATTTATAATAGGTAATGGAAGCAACCTTATTGTTTCTGATAAGGGCATCAGAGGAGTAGTAGTTAAAATCTTTGATAATCTTGGTGGATACAGAGTTGAAAACAATACTATGTATGTGTATTCAGGGATGCTTCTTTCAAAAGTATCAAATATTGCACTTAAAAATGAGTTGACAGGTCTTGAATTTGCAGCAGGTATACCTGGTACTTTAGGTGGTGCTGTTGCTATGAATGCAGGAGCATATGGCGGAGAAATGAAAGATGTTGTAGTTGAGACAGAGTATATGGATTTAGATGGTGAAGTGAAAGTGTTGCGCGGTGATGAACATGAATTTGGTTATAGAACTAGTTATATTTTAAAAAATTCATGTATTGTTTTAAAATCTGTATTACAGCTTAAAAGGGGAAAAAAAGAAGAAATAAAAGCCTTAATGGATGATTTGAACAAAAGACGAAAAGATAAACAACCTCTAGAAATGCCCAGTGCAGGAAGTGTATTCAAAAGGCCTGAAGGGCATTTTGCAGGAAAGCTAATTGAAGATTGCAAACTAAAAGGGTACAGAATAGGTGGCGCACAGGTATCGGAAAAACATTGTGGATTCATTGTAAATACTGGAGACGCCACAGCTTCTGATATACAAAATCTTATAAAGCACATACAAGATACAGTAAAGTCGACTTATGGTATTGAATTACAGACAGAAGTAAGGGTTATAGGAGAACAGTAAAAAAATTTTGGAGGTACAAATGAGGTTATTAATAATTACAGGTATTTCAGGGGCAGGAAAAAGCCTTGTGATAAAGCACCTGGAAGATATGGGTTTTTATTGTGTTGATAATTTACCACCTCTTTTAATACATAAGTTTGTTGAGATATGCATTCAGAGCAGGGGGAAAATTGATAAAATTGCAATGGTTATTGATATTAGGGGAGGGGAATTGTTTAATGACCTTTTCCCAGAACTCAAAGCACTAAAAGATTTAGGTATTTTATACGATATTTTATTTATGGAAGCTTCAGATAATGTACTTATAAATAGGTATAAAGAGAGTAGGAGAATACATCCCCTATCTCCTGAAGGAAGACTTCACGAAGGTATAAAAAAAGAAAGGGAAATACTTAAAGAAATAAAGAAGAAAGCTACATACATTATAGATTCATCAAATTTAACACCTAGACAGCTTAAAGAAGAATTAGTGAATATATTTGAATATGGAAGAAAATTTAATGGAATAATAATAAATGTTATTTCCTTTGGTTTTAAATACGGAATACCTATAGATTGTGATTTGGTTTTTGATGTTAGGTTTATTCCTAATCCCTATTATATTGAATCCATGAGAAACCAGACGGGCAAGAATGAATTAGTTAGGGACTATGTTTTGGGTTTTGATGAAACACAATGTTTTTTGGTAAAGTTGCGTGAAATGCTAGGGTTTTTAATCCCCAACTACGTAAAAGAAGGAAAGTCTCAGCTTGTTGTGGGAATTGGATGCACTGGGGGCCAACATAGGTCAGTGGCTATTTCTGAGGAGTTGTTTTCACATCTTTTAAAAAAAGGGCATAGAGTTGTTATAAATCATAGAGATATGGCAAAGAATAGTACAGCTAAAAAGTGATTTTGCACAAAGCTTAAATATCAAAACGTCAAATACATGCAATACACAACAAAAATTCCCAGTATAATAATAAGAAATGGAGGTTTTGACAATGAACTTTGGAAAATCAAATTGGAGAACATATGAACAAGGAATTCAAAAAGAATGGCTTTTAACAAATGGAATAGGTGGTTTTGCATCATCCACTATAATTGGAGCTAACACCAGAAGATACCAT
>DUVG01000089.1 GCA_012841175.1 Clostridium sp. | reverse complement strand
TGATTTTTTCATCAAACAGTCCTTCATTAAACAACTTTTTTTTAAGTTGTTCAAATGCTATATGTAAATTACCAGTACCGTCATTTTGCATTTCCTGAGCGTATAATTGATACTGCCCGTCCCTTTCAAAAACAGAAATATAGCCCTTTATAATAACCTTCATTCCGTTCTCAGGCGTAAATTTAAGACCTAAATTGCAGCTTTTGAACATTACACACTTTAATAGGCTACTTTCATCTTTTAATGTAAAATACATATGTCCCGAAGAGTGATGCTTAAAATTAGATATTTCACCTCTAATCCAGAGATTTGAAAGAATAAAATCTCTGGAAATAAGTTCTTTTATATACTTATTTATTGCTGTAACAGTTAAGATATTGTTATTTTGGGTATGAAGTAAATCCATATATTCCACCTAATTTAAATTTTCCTGTTCTTTTTTGCCCTCAACAGGCAAAAAACTATTTTTTTTGATTTTTCCAAGAATCCCATTGATAAATGCACCACTTTCTTCTCCGCTGTAATTTTTGGCAAGTTCAACAGCTTCATTTATGGATACATTAAGAGGTATATCTTTTCTAAAAACAATTTCATAAATTGCAAGTCTTAAAATAGACAGATCAACTTTAGATATTCTAGACAGTTTCCATCCTTTTGAATGTTTTTCAATTGCTTTGTCTATACCTTCTTTGTTTTCTAATACTCCGTATAGTACATCGTTTATATATTCTAAATTTTCTTTTTTAAATTTATGCTCAGCTAAAGCAGTCTCAATTTGTTCTTCTATCGAGTCTTTTCTAATTTCAATTTGATATAAAAGCTTCATAGCCATTTCCCTTGATGCTCTTCTTCCCATTATCAGTCTGTACCTCCTAAAAAACTATACTTTTCATTTATCCTTATCTATATGTACCTGGCGGCAGTATACGATCTAAAAGATTTTTTATGTAATCTTTATCATTAGAAATCTTTTTTCCTATATAATAACCTGCTAGAACACATATTGCAATAAAGATGGTTTTTAAAAATCCAATTAACAATATAGCTATTGAAATAATTAAGCCTACAAGAGCACCATTTATTTCACCAAAATGTGAGCGATAAAACAATAAAATCTTTTCTTTATTCACTGAATATGCCTCCATTATTCAACTCTTGACCTATAACCTGCATATATATTTTCCACAAACACTTTCACATCATTTACCAATACACCTGAAGTCTCTTCAATAGACTTTTTAACTCTAAATTGTATGTCTTCTAGAAGGGCTGGAATGTTAATGTCAGGCATTACAACTATTTTGATATGTACAGAAACATTTTCACCGCCTACTCTTTTTACATAAGCTTTGGATTCTTTTACACCATTATTTCTTCTTGAAGTTGCAAGGGCAATATTTTCAATGGTGTTTAGTGATATTTTTATTTCTCCTACTTTGTTAAACTTACTTATGGACTTTCTATTTCTCTCACTTCTAACTCCTGAAAGTAAAAACATAAGGCTTAGACCAAAAAACACTAGTTCTACAATAAAAAGTAGAATAACCGATGCTTTATTGTTTAAAACATTTCTTTCTAAAAAGCTTGTTATGTTTACAAATATTTCTTTATTTAGAGTAGCAACCATTAAAACAAGAGAAATAACTGTAAGACAAAAAGCATAAAAAGCAAGCAAAGTCCTGAAAATAATATTCATAGGCCCAATACCACCCCTTTATTTTATCTTATGTTTTAAAATGCACACTTACATTATATTTTATTTTGTAAAAAAAATAAACCCTACAGGGGTTATTATTTTATTTTTTCCAATAAATCTTTTAAACATACCTGTTATTAATTTATTAATTAAGTTATTTTACCCTTACAACTTCTTCTGCTAAATCTTTTTTATAATCCTTTTCTATATTTACACCTTGTATGTGAATATTTACTTCCACAACACTAAGTCCTGTCATTGTTTCAACAGTTTCTTTTACTCTTTCTTGAATATCCCATGAAACATCTGGTATTCTGCACCCATATTCAACAATAATATAGAGGTCAATTGCAGCTTCTTTGTCTCCAACTTCCACCTTTACACCTTTAGATAAATTTTTCCTTCCCAACATTTCTGCAATTCCCCCTGCAATTCCACCACTCATGCCTGCAACTCCAGGAACATCCATAGCAGCAATGCCAGCAATTATTGCAACCACCTCTTCAGAAATTTTCACTTCTCCTACTTCATTTAGTTTATTTTGTATATTGTTTTGTTCTGCTTCTCCCATATTAAAAAACCTCCTTTGTACCAAACAGGAATCAAGAGTTTAAATACTCCCTTTTTCAAGTATCCAACAGCCAAAAAGCTATAGATATTTAAAAAAGGGAATGTTTATAACAACTCTTGAAACTTAACCATAAATATTTATATCATTAAATAATTATATCATTTCAAAATTGTGATATCAACATAAAGGAAATAAATAAATAAATTAAATTAAATATACCCTTTTTTAGCTATACTAAAACTTTGGTCGTACATAAATATCTTTTATATCTACATCAGCATGTCTTGACGTAATCTCTGCTATTTGTGCAACTTGAACTGAAGTAAGACTTGGAGTTTTAACCACTACGTCAACACTGCCATCGCTTCCAAACAAAACAACAACATCTTTAAAGCCCTTTTCTTTAATTAGCGTTTCAATTCTCATTTCTTTTTCTGAATTGCCTATTATTTCCATCATTAATTCCTGTGCACTTTTCTTAAGATCTTCACTTGATGAAACATCTTGGGAAATTTCTTTTAGTACATCCTGATCTCTACTTCTGGTTACTTCTCTGTTTATCTTTGCCTGAGCAAAAAAATCATTAGCTTCTTGAGAAGCTTGCAGAGCCTTTTCACTCCCCTTATCTTCTTCTTTTTCTCTATCTTTATCTTCATTTTCTTCTTTTACATAAATATCCTCATCCATTAATTCTCTATCTACATATACAGCTTCTCCAATGCGAACATCTTCCTTTTCTATTTCTTCAATTGCTATATTTTCATAAGAATTGCCAACTGAAATATCATCCCATTCATTAACAGATGTGCTGCTTTTATTGTAGCTATACTGTAAAACACCTGCTACTATTATCATTAAGATTAAAGATAATACAACCACTTGTTTTCTTTTAAATACCATCATTAATTATCCCCCTTTAAAGCATTAGTTTTATATTAAAATTACCTTTCCCTGTACTATTTTATTTGAAAAATCCCTCCCTTCAAAAATGGATTGTACATTGATTTTTACTATCATATATATTATATTTCCGTCCAATTTATATCTTTTTTTTTGGAATAGCTTAAATTATTTTTTTCTTTCATAAATCTGTACTTTGTGAACAGGAACATCTAACAAAACTTGTACTGCCCTAAGAAGGTTCTCTCTTATGGTCAAATCCCCACCACCATCTGCAACAACAACAACTCCTTTTACCTTAGGGTACACTTCTTTAACTATAATGGGTTTTTTTATACCACTTCCTTCTTCCTCATATACAATACTGCTTTCATAACTTGTTTGATTGGACTTTCTAGTTCCTCCCGCACTATCTCTTTCATCAATAGCCTCATCACTTTTTTTTATATTTGTAAATGGTACAATTTCAGCACCTGATTCATAGGTTATAAGCACCTTTACTACCCCTGCCCCATTTATTTGTGACAGTATTTCCTCCACCTTTATTTCTAATTCTGTCTTTTCCTCTAACTTCCCCACTCCTCCTAAAGTTTCCAGTTTTTCAGGTTCAGTATTTTTTATTTCAGGCTCTTTTTTTTTATCGTCTCCAAATAAACTTCCCCCTGCTATAATAATTATTATTCCAATAATCATCATTATCACCAGGTTTTCGCCAAGTTTTTTATTATCTTTATTAAATATGTTTTTAAACTTTTTGATAATCTTTCGCATTTTATCCATTTTATAACCTCCCTTTATCTTCAAAAGAAATTATTATATTTTCTTTTTGTATTTTAAAAAGTTCATGGATTTTTTCTTTTATTTGTTTTTCAATTTCAGGGTCTTTTTTATCGTGAGCAGCTTCTTCATCCTGTAAATTTGCATTTTTTCCAATTCTTATTTTTTTAACACTCAAAACAGGCTTAATGTTGTTGTTTTTTTCTTCATCTATAGCTAAGTGTAAATATACCCTTTCCACTTCTCCAAAATTATCACTATTATAGTCTTCATTGATAATAACATCAGCTTCAACATCTTTTACCTTGTCAACTTCTTCTGCTAAAGATACAAACTGTTCTATAATTTTTTCTCTATACACCTCTGTCATTAGTTTTATTTGATTTTCTTTTAAAACATCGCTATTTATAGATATTTCTTTAGAACTTATAAAATTACTAGATTGTATTTGAAAGTTTTCTAAATCTATATCCATTTTAAAAAGACTTAATATAGGATTAATAAGTGCAATTACCAATATAAATCCTGTAACTAAATTTACCACTTTTTTAATCTTTCCTGATGGAATAAGTATTTCTATTAATATTATAAAAATAGATAAAGTAACAATATTTAAAATCCATTCCTTTAAGAAAACCATTTTTATCCTCCGCACCTTTTGATTTTATCTTATCATTGCACTTACATTTGCTGCTGCAACAAGTGCTGTTATTGTAATTAAAAACATAAATGCAACTGATGCCATAATGCCTAAAATCACAGACATTGAATCCGAGATGGCGTTTATGCTCTTTATAATTCTCCCATCAGCCACTGGTTCTAATAAAATCACCGTCAGCTTGTACAAAGTTATAACTGCAAGAATTTTTAATATTGGCAAAATACATATAACCCCAATGCCTATAACCATAGATACTCCAACTGCATTTTTTATAAGCAATGTGCATCCTATAACTGCATCTGCTGCATCTGCTAAATACTTTCCTGCTACCGGAATAAAAATACCTATTGCAAATTTTGCAGTTTTGCTTGTAACCCCATCTACCACTGCTCCAATTGTTCCTTGAAGAGTCACTATTGCAATAAAAATAGTCAATATAAGTCCTAATGACCATCCAATTAAATTTTTTAAAAAACCAGCTAGCCTTGAAATTTGTATTTTTTCTGATATATTGTCAATTACAGATACGATAGTAGATAATATTACAATTGGAATTAAAATACTTTTTATAAAAGCTGCAAAAACTTGTACTATCAACATAAGCATTGGCTGCATTCCTGCCCCTGTGGTAACATTGCCAGAAGCTACAAGTAATGTAATTAAAACAGGCAAGGATAAATGCATAAAGTTTACCATTGCATTTATTATTTCTATACCTACCTGTACAGTTGTTTTAAAACTTACCAAAAGTATTGATATTAAAACTATATAGCATGTATAAAAAGCCAGTTCCCCTGTGCCTTTACTTAAAAAAGAAGCCTGCAAATTTTTTAATATTGCACACAAAACCACCAAAATAATTAATCTTGCCAGTATGTATATATTTAAATATATTTCTTTAAAAAGAAACTTTAATATGCCATTTATAATCCCCATGAAATTAAATTTAAAATTTCCCTTTGCCACATCAGAAATTATACTTTCCGGGTCATATCCAGGTATAATTTCATCAATATTTTCATCTGCATACTGTTTGAGGTTTTCTTTAATCTTAGTTATTTCTTCTGATTTAGTCTGGTTTTCAATTATTCTTTTTTCAACTTCCTCTTCTTCTGCTTTTATATGGCAGAAATTTATACAGCATATGCCAATACTAATACAAAGTATTTTTTTTAGTATCTTTAAATATCTTTTGTTTTTCATATGCATTTTTCCCCATTACTTTGTTATTTTTAAATTTTTGTATTAAAATATGTGTTTTCCCACTCAGGGCATAATGTTTATTAGCAAATCTAACAAAGATGTGACTATTGGTACAGCTAAAACTATAATAATAACCTTTCCTGCAAGCTCAACTTTTGATGCAATGGCACTTTCACCAGCATCCTTGCAAATTTCTGATCCAAATTCTGCAATATATGCAATTCCAATTATTTTTAGCAGTGTAGAAAAATACACCATATCTATTTTTGCCTTATCTGCATAAGTTTTAAGAAGCTCAATTACTGCAGATGTTTTTCCTAAAACCACAAAAAATATAATTACTCCTGTAACAATACTTATCATAAGTGCAGTTTCAGGTCTTTGAACCTTCAATACGATGATTATTAGGGTTGATATCACAGCTAATATTACTATTTGAAATATTTCCATTTTAACTCTTTTCCTTTTAAAACTGAAATATAGTTTTTACAGTTTCAAATAAATTTGCAATTTCCTTAACAATCATCATAAGTACCACTATAAGCCCTGCTAAAGTGGTCATCATAGCTTGTTCTTCACGACCTGATTTATTTAATACTGCATTTAAAACAGAAACTAAAATTCCTATTGCAGCTATTCTAAAAATTAAATCTATATCCATATATTGTTCTTTCTCCTTATGTATTTTATAAACTAACTATTTGTACAAGTATATTCATCTTAGCTATAAAAATATTCTAAAATAACTTAAAAGAGTATAATTATTATTGCCAATCCCCCTAGTATCCCTAAGTTCCTGTACATTGCCTCATTTTTTTTTCTAAATTCTTCTGCCTTTTGTTCTTGTAATTTTAACTGATTTAAAGTTAATCTAATATTTTTTATCTGTCCTTCTAAATCGGAGCTTCCAAGCATTTTGCCAAAGGAAATTATCACTTTTTCATCTTCTTTATCAAAGGAAGTAGCGTCTATATTTAATTTAACTGCATCTTTCCAAGCCTCAGAGGCACTAATTTCAGGATTTTTTTGCAAAATTTCTGCAGTGGATTTAAAAAAGTTTGAAACAGGACTTTCATTTTGGTTATATATTTTATAAAAGGCATCTGTAAGCTTATTTGACAAAAAACTAATTTCATTTTCAAATATTTGAAGCATCCCCTGTAAAACTCTTAGTTCACTAGGCCTTTTAGAGCATTTTTTTGAGTGTATATAGCCTAATAAGCTGCTTGAAATAAATACAATGAAACATCCCAAAAGCTTAACTGCCATTTTTCTCCCTCCTAAAAATAACCTCCATACTTTTTCCATCAATTATTTCTTCCACAGTGCCAGGCCCTTCTGCAGCACTTAACACTATAAATCTTTCAAAAACCTTTTCTTCAATAAGGCTTAAAACTTCTTTTCTTGTCTTAAGCTGGGAAATGTTGTACCCATGTGCAGTGGATATAATTTTTATTCCTGCATTTAACACCTGCATTATTGAATGTTTATCACCACTTCCACCAATTTCATCTGTAACAATAACGTCTGGAGACATGGATCTTAGCATTATTGTCATTCCTAATTGCTTAGGACATCCATCTAAAACATCAGTCTGCACTCCTACTCTTTTTTGTGGAACTCCTTTATAGCAGGCAGCTATTTCAGAACGTTCATCAATTAAACCCACTTTTACACCTTTAAATCCTATCTTTTCTATTCCATCGCTTATATTTCTTGTTATATCCCGAAGCATGGTTGTTTTACCACATTGAGGCGGGGAAATAAGAAGTGTATTGTAAACCTCATTGTTATCATTTATTATGTATTTCATTATTTTTAAAGAACAGTCTGTAACTTCTCTAGAGATCCTTATATTAAGACTGGATATATCCTTTATATTTTTTATACCATTTTCCTCTAAAACAACTCTTCCTGCAATTCCAACTCTATGTCCTCCCTTTAGTGTTAAAAAACCATTTTTAATTTCATCTAAAAATGCATATATAGAATTTTCACTTATAAGAGTTAAAGTCTTTAAAATTTGTTCTTGATCCATATAAAAAAGATTAAACTTGTTATTTGTCAATTTCCCTTCACAGTTTAAAAAAAAGCTTCCCCTTCTATTTTGTAGCATAACCGGCTTTCCAGCTCGTATTCTTATTTCTTCCAAATTAACAAGTTCAAAAGGATTTACTTTTATTAAAACTTCTTTTAATTCACAACATAAAAATTTTAAAATATCCTTTTCAAAAGAACGTATCTCAACCATTTTAACAACCTGCTTGTCTTTGGTAATCATTCTTTTTACCCCCTTTTTTAAGACTTGTCACCTATTTAATATGTATTCTCTTTGTCCAAATTTATGACTAAAATAAAAATACACAAAAAAATAGCATATGCATCATATGATACACATGCTACTTTTTTATGGAAATTGCGATTTTATTTTACAAATAAATTATATTTCATCACTTTCATCATGGCACTCATCGCAATCACAATCCCATTCAACAATTATGTCTTTTCCGCAGGCAGTGCATTTAAAAGAATCCTCTTCAGTATCCAACATATCTTCTGTCAATTCAACAATTTCATGACAGTGAGGACATTGAATTTCTGCAATAAAATCTTCTTCTTCACAGCCGCAATCACAGTCGCAGTCATCGTACAATAATCTTTCTACTTCCCCAAGGTCTTCATCAATGGTATCAACTTGCTCTTCTAAATGCTCTTGGACTTCTTCTATATCAGCCACTGAATTAGCAATATCATCTAAAACCTCAATGATTTCTTTAAAAAGCTTCCCTTCATTTGTTGATTCATTAATATTCATACCTGCTGCAAGTCCCTTAAGATAGGCAACTCTCTCTTTTACGTATCCCATAAAATACCTCCCGTTTTAAAAACAAATTTTATATAGTATAACCATTATACTCTTTCCATATACTCTCCAGTTCTTGTGTCAATTCTAATAACGTCTCCTTTATCCACAAATAAAGGTACCTTTATTATTGCACCTGTTTCAACTGTTGCAGGTTTAGTTGCACCTGTTGCTGTATCACCTTTAAAACCTGGCTCAGTTTCTATAACTTCAAGCTCAACAAAGTTAGGGGGTTCTACCCCAAATACATTACCCTTATGAGATAGAAGTTTTACAATTTCATTTTCTTTTATGAACTTAAATGAATCACCTATTATATCATTTCCAAGTGGTATTTGTTCATAATTCTCTATGTCCATAAAATAATAAAGACTTCCGTCATTGTATAAATATTGCATATCTTTTCTTTCAATATGGGCTTTAGGCATTTTGTCTGTTGGATTGAAAGTTTTTTCAATTGTAGCCCCTGTAACAATATTTTTTAACTTAGTTCTCACAAAAGCTGCACCTTTACCAGGTTTAACATGCAAAAACTCTATTACCTGAAATATACCTCCATCCATCTCAAAAGTTACTCCGTTTCTAAAATCACCGGCTGAAATCATTTTTTATCCCTCCAAAATTTTCATCTTATCATCTTCTATTGTCCTACACCAATTAAAGATGTTTACATACATTTTAATATAGTGTTTCTATATATTTTGCAATAATCCTTTAAAAGTAGTTGTTTTAGACATTGCAAAATAACAATTTATAAATTATAAATTGTATATAAACTTTCTAGGTAATATTTATTATAATTCATAAGTTAATATTAAATTAAAATCAACTATAATTCAAGAAAAATTTTCATATATTTTATCTATAGTACTATTAATTCTTTAGATGACTTGGTCAAAACTATAGGTGTATCATGGTCAATGACTACCATGTCCTCTATTCTTACCCCACCTAAATTCTCTACATAAATCCCAGGTTCAATGGTAACCACCATGCCATTTTCCATTATTATATCCCCTCTTTTAGATATACTGGGCTTTTCATGAACTTCAAGACCTACCCCATGTCCTAAACCATGCCCAAAGTTCTTTCCATATCCATTTTTATCAATAATATCTCTTGCTATAGAGTCAATTTCTTTTCCTGTAAAGCCTTTTTTAGCACCCTCTACAGAAGTTTTTTGAGCTTCTAGCACAATATTGTATATTTTATATAGCTCTTCTTTAGGTTTTCCAACAAATACAGTCCTGGTCATATCAGAACAGTAGTTTTCATATATAGCACCAAAGTCTAGTGTTACCGCTTCATTGTTTTCAATTTTTTTATTGCTGGCTGTACCATGAGGTAGAACAGAACGATAACCAGATGCTACAATGGTTTCAAAGGATGTGCCTTTAGCCCCTTCTTTTTTCATATAGTGTTCTAACTCTAGGGCTATTTCACATTCACTGACTCCAGGCTTTATATAGTTTAATATATGTAAAAAAGCATCGTCAGCAATTTTTACTGCTTTTTTTATAATTTCTATTTCTTTAGCATCTTTTATAATTCTTATATCTTCTACCATGCCATCAACAGGTTTTAATTTTTCTACTTTTAGGTTTTTTTTCATTTCTACATAGGTTTTATATGTAATAACATTTTCCTCAAACCCAAGGTTTTTAATATTATTAGATGCAATAACATTATTTAAGGCATCTAAAAGCCTTCCTTCATATTCTATAATTTCAAAGAATTTCGCCTCATCTTTTGCCTGGTTGGCATATCTAAAATCAGTGAGTAAAACAGCATTATTCTGTGTAATTACAAGATAGGCATATGTCCCTGTAAATCCTGAAATATACATATAGTTTTCTTTTTTGGTAATTAAAATTCCATCTAAATCTGCTTCTTTTAATTTTAGTTTTAATTTTTCCAATCTTTTTTCTAGCATTTTTATTCTCCTTGATGTTAAATTTATCATTTAAATTGAAGCTGCTGCATTTACTGCAAGTATATAGCTGTTGCCTCCAAAACCACTTATTTGTCCAACACAAACAGGAGCAATTACAGATTTACTTCTAAATTCTTCCCTACCATATACATTGGATAAATGAACTTCTATAGTAGGTATCTGGACGGCTTTTATAGCATCTCTTATTGCTATACTGTAATGGGTATAGGCCCCTGGATTTATTATTATAACATCAATATTTCCTTTTGCTTCATGTATTTGGTCAATTATTTCTCCTTCATGATTTGTTTGAATAAAGCTTAAATTTATATTATGCTTCAAAGCCTCTGCATTTGTTTTTTTGGCTATCTGTTCAAGAGTTTCCGTTCCATATATATCTTTTTCTCTGGTGCCTAATAAGTTTAAATTGGGACCATTTATAACAAGAACTTTTTTCATAAGCCCTTTCTTCATTTTACATTCCTCCCTTTACATTTTGATATATATTTTTCATTTCTAAAGCATCCTCCGCCATCATTCCCCTTGACTCGCATATTATCACAGGCTGCATTTTATTTTTTAAAATAATTTCTGCAAGATGTAAAAACTCTGGTCCAAAATTTGTATCTTTCATAGTCCAGTGTTTCTTTTCCCCACCTTTGGTAAACTCAACTCTGCTAAAATGGCAATGAAGATTTTTAAATCTTTCTTCCCCTAGAGAGTTTTTTATAATATTTAGCACTCTTTCAAAGTCAGCTGGAGAATTAAGGCTTCCCTGACCTCGTGCATGCAAATGGGCAAAATCAACTGTGGGAATCAACCTTTCATCAATACTGCATAGGTCTAGTATTTCCTCTAAAGAACCTAATTGATTTTTTTTGCCTAAAATCTCAGGACAAATAGTTATCCCTCCAAGACCTAAAGCATCTGCTTCTTGTATCACATGGAAAAGTTCTTTTTTGGCTGTATCTAAAGCCCACTTTTTATCAACTTTGCTGTAAGAGCCAATATGTGCAACAACTCTTTTTCCTCCCATCCACTTTGCAGCTGTAAGAGTTTTTATAATATAATTTCTTGACTTTTTTCTCTTTTCTTCATCTGGACTTGCCATATTTATATAGTAAGGAGCATGTATGCTAAGAAAAATATCATATTTTGATGCTTCTCCTCCTATTTTTTCAGCTAATTCCTGCCCAATTCTAACACCTCTGTTACACTGATATTCATATGCATTAAGCCCCATGTTATTAAGCCATTTTGGCATATCAACAGAAGATTTATATCCTTCATTATAAAAACTTTCTGAATTTCCCGATGGTCCAAATCTTATCAAAATAATCACCTATAAAAAAGTATTATACCAAACTAGGTATAACACTATTATAGCTAATTACATTATTTTTTAAAACAAAATTAACATCTATTCATGTCTTGGATTATTTTTTACTATGGTAATTGCTTTTGTCACTGCTGTTATAACATCAACTTCAAATTGTTGTTTTAATCCATCTATTCTAGAATATAATTCACCTTTTTCACTTACTATGTATTTAGGTGGCAAATCATTTAATGCTATTGCTGCAATATCTAGTGAACATTTTTTACAAGTACATACCTTCATATTTTTAATAATATCTCTTATTATTAAAAAAACTACCTCTTCCATATAATTTTTTAACTGTGGCACTTTAGATCACCTTCCCTTATTTAATAAATATTAATTAAAAAGCCTGCCTAAATACCAATTTAATAGGTCCCAGCCAAACAAATAAGTGAGAAAAGTCCCTGCAACAATAAAAGGTCCAAAAGGTATGCCACTTTTTCTGTCTTTAATTTTTAGAAGTATTAGGATAAAACCAATAATTCCTGCAAGAACAACAGATATAAAAAATGTAACAAGTGTCATTTTCCACCCTAAAAACAACCCAATAGGTGCAAAAATTTTTATATCCCCTCCGCCCATTGCCTCTTCAGTACCATAGACAAGATATGCTAAAAAAGCTACAATAAGCAATACTCCAAATCCAATGGCAGCACCTAATAAAGGATTCCACCACTTATCATTTCCATAAATATTTAGTGGATTGACAAAAGCATTATAAAGTCCTGCTCCTACACCACCAACTATACCTGTTATTACAAGACCATTTGGAATTATCATATGCTCTAAATCGATGAAGAACACAGCAATCATTACTGACATAAAAAAGGCTGCCGCAATAAAATCTGCTATTTCTTCTATTCCAAACTTATAAAATAATATGGCAAAAATCAGTGCTGTAAGCATTTCAACTAAAGCATATCTTGGTGAAATTTTTACACCACATTTTCTACATTTTCCTTTTAAAAACAAAAAACTAAAAACAGGAATTAATTCAAACCACCTTAATTTGTGGTCGCATTTTACACAGTGGGAAGAAGGTTTTACTATTGATTCACCTTTAGGTATTCTGCATATACAAACATTTAGAAATGAACCTATTAAAAGACCTATAATAATAACATATGTATAACAAAAAAGCTCCATCATGTTAATTTTCCTTTTCTTTAGTATTTTTTTATTTCTATATTTAACTATATATCAATTATATATATTTTTCTCACAAATTAAAAGGTTTTTATATTAAATTCCTATTGACATATCATCTTTAAGATGTAAAATGTACAGTGAAACCATTTAAAAATTAAACTTTATACTAAGGAGACAACATG
>DUVG01000088.1 GCA_012841175.1 Clostridium sp. | reverse complement strand
TTAATATTTTAATTTGTATATCTTTCCAGGGAGCTGTTCTACTATCCCTTTTAACTCTAACATAATTAATATAGAACTGACAAGTTGCACACTAAAACCTGTCTTCTTAGATATTAAATCTATATTAGAAGGCTCAAGTTTAAGACATGATGCAACTGTTCTTTCTTCATTGTCAAGTCCTTTAAAAAACCTTTCATCTAAAATCTTTTTTTCAAAAAATTTTTCCATATTTTCATCGCTAAAATTCACATTTATTTCTTCTAAAATATCTTCTATGCTTGTTACTATTTTTGCTCCTTCTTTAATTAGCCTGTTGGTGCCTGCACTTTTTAAACTACACACATTTCCTGGAAGTGCAAATACTTCTCTTCCCTGTTCAAGGGCAAAATCAGCTGTAATAAGGGATCCACTGCGTTCTCCTGCCTCAATTACTATTACTCCTAGGGACATACCACTTATTATTCTGTTGCGTGCAGGAAAATTATTCGCTAATGGTGCTGTTCCTGGTAAATACTCTGATACACAAGCCCCATTTTCTATAATAGACTCCATAAGCTTTTTATTCTCATAGGGATATACTATATCAAGACCACATCCTAATACTGCTATAGTCCTTCCACCAGCGCTAATAATACCTTTATGGGCGTATGAATCCACCCCACGAGCCATGCCACTTACAATAGTTATTCCATAATTAGATAGTTCACTTGAAATGGTCTGTGCCATACTCAAACCATATGAAGTGGCTTTTCTTGAGCCTACAACGGCTATATATTTTTCATTTTTTTCAAAAAACCCCTTAACAAACAACACAACAGGTGGATCATATATGTTTTTAAGGTAAGATGGATATAGTTCGTCATCAATGGTTAAAATCTTTATATTATTCTTATAAATGTTTTCTAAATGTTTTTTGGTCTGTTGTCTTATTTCACCATTCATTAAATTAGATACATCTCTACCTGTAAGAAAAGTCAACTCTTTAAACTGATTTTCTTTAGCTCTCCAGACATTATAAGGGCTTTTAAAATGTTCTAAAAGTTTTTTTGACTTAACCGCCCCAATACCAGGAATTGAACTAAGCCAAACCCAATACTGTCTATTATCCACCTTATAGCACTCCTTTTTTTTTAATAAATGAAACTTTTGTTGTTCATTTACCGAAATCAATTTATCATGTATTTATATCATAGTCAAGTATAAATATCATTATTTTCTATCGAGACTTCTATACTGTATCGCTTCTAATAAATGATTGGTCTTTATATTTTTTGACTCTTCCATATCAGCTATTGTACGAGCCACTTTAAGTATTCTTCCATGTGCCCTTGCACTTAATCCTAATCTTTCAAAAGCATTTTCCAATATACTTTTACATTTATCGTCTAATTTACAATATTTCTTAATCATTGAAGGAGAAAGTTCTGCATTAGAATATATATTAAGACCTTGGTATCTTTCCTGCTGGATTTTTCTAGTTCTATTAACTCTCTTTCTGATATCCTGGGATTTTTCACTTTCTTCTTTACTATCAAGTTCCTTATAACTTATAGAAGAGACTTCTATATGCAAGTCTATTCTGTCTAGCAAAGGACCTGAAATCTTCCCTAAATATTGCTGTATCTGTTTAGGTGTACAGGTACACTCTTTTGAAGGTTCAAGGTAATTACCGCATTTACAAGGGTTTGCTGCACATATTAAAGTAGCTCTTGCTGGATATGTTAAAGTCGCATTAACTCTTGAGATTGTAACAACACCATCTTCTAAAGGCTGTCTTAACACTTCTAGTGCATTTCTATTAAACTCCGGCAATTCATCTAAAAACAAAACTCCATAGTGTGCAAGACTTATTTCTCCTGGTTTTGGAATTCTTCCTCCACCTGTGAGACTTGCACTTGATATGGTGTAATGGGGTGCTCTAAATGGCCTTTGGGTTATAAGAGCAGTCTTTTCTGGCAGTACTCCTGCAATGCTGTGAATTTTAGTTACTTCTAATGCTTCTTCAAAAGTCATAGAAGGAAGTATGGTAGGAAGTCTTCTAGCTATCATTGTCTTTCCACAGCCTGGACCTCCAATCATTATTAAATTGTGTCCACCAGAGGCTGCTACTTCAAGTGCTCTTTTTACTGCTTGCTGTCCTTTTACATCTGAAAAGTCAATATCATAAGAGATATCATATTTAAAAATATTTTCTCTATCTGCAAAATATCTTTCTATTCTTTCAATTCCATTTAAATGATTTACTACATCTTTAATGCTTTTTGCAGGATAGATATTTATATCTGATACAACTGCAGCTTCATCTGCATTTTCTACAGGTAAAAATATATTTTTAATTCCATTTTCCTTAGCACTTATAGTCATTGGAAGTATTCCTTTAACAGGTTTAATTCCACCATCTAAAGACAATTCACCTAAAAACGCACTCTTTCCTATATCATCACCCTTTAATTGTCCTGTTGCCGCTAATATTCCCAATGCTATAGGAAGATCAAAAGCCGAACCTTCTTTCTTTTTATCAGCTGGGGCTAAGTTTACTGTTATTCTATTTACGTGAAATTTAAATCCAGCATTTTTAATGGCTGCCCTCACCCGCTCTTTTGACTCTTTGACAGCAGTATCACCTAAACCAACCATATCAAAAGATGGTAGTCCATTTGATATGTCTGTTTCAACTAAAACAACATATCCATCGATACCCATTAAAGCTAGGCTTTTAATTTTAGAAAGCATATTCCACCTCGTAAGACTAGATTTTTGAATAGCTGTTTTACTAAAAGAACATACGTTAGAATTATTTATATGAATTATACCTGTTTAGATAAATATCCTTCTTTAATATATTATATCACAAATTATAGCAATAGTTATGAGTTTTTTGTCATATATTAAAAAACGAGAGGAAACTTTGTGTTTCCCCTCGTTTTTATGTGTAAATTTTATGTACTCTATTTTTTAATTACTATTTCACCTAGTGAAGGTGAAAATCCTATTGGGTTAAAATCATAGTCTTCAAAATTTCCTGAATCTATAGTAAGTTTAACAGTTCCATCTGCTGCATCTTCCTTAACTTTAGCTTCTATAGTTATAAATGTTCCATCTTTTGATATCATTCCCTTACGTTGTTGTTCTGCTTCAATATATAAAACAGTAATTGCTCCATTATCATTCATTATGTTGGTTTGTAAGTCTCTTTCAGGAGAATTCATTATCTCTCCACCTGCTACACTTAAAACTTCAAGTTTATCCTTATCAAATAATACCTTTAAAAATCCACTGTTTATTCCTTCAGAAGGAACATTTGAAAACTTCAAAGGTATTTTTATAGTTTCTCCAGGCTTAGCTTCGATTTTATCGCTTTTCATATTGAAGTCTTCATATACAACTTTTTTTGGCGTATCTGTTTCTTTACCATCAGTAACTCCCATGTCTACAAGCACTTGTCTTGCATCTCCATCCCAATAAATGTCAACTCCTAAAACTTCAGCCATTGCTCTTAGAGGTAAATATGTTCTTCCTTCAATAACTACTGGAGGAGGATCTGATTCAAAAACTTCGCCACGTACAAGAACTTCAAAATTAGGACTTACTGCAATCCATTGATTAGCTGCTGCAAAAGCCAAAATACCTGTGCTTAAAACAATACCTGCAATTAAACCTAACATAATTTTTTTCATTGTTATGCACCTCGTTATAATATATTTTTATGATTATTATACCATAACAAAAAAGGCTTGTCAGTAAAAAATTAGATTTGACTTATTTTGTCACTTCTCGTTTAACAATTTATGAAGTTCATCCATAAATGTATTTATATCTTTAAATTGTCTATAAACAGATGCGAACCTTACATAAGCTACTTCATCAAGTTTTTTAAGTTTTGTCATTACCATTTCTCCAATATCTTTTGAAGTAACTTCCCTTTGAAGAGAATTATGGAAATGGCTTTCTATACTATCTGCTAATTTTTCTAAATCATTAACAGACACAGGCCTTTTCTCGCAAGCTCTTAATAGTCCTGTCATAAGTTTCTCTCTATTAAAAACCTGCCTTGTTTTATCCTTTTTAATGACCATAAGTGGCAAACTTTCTACTTTCTCATAGGTTGTAAATCTTTTTTGACATTCTAAACATTCTCTTCTTCTTCTTATAGCAGTGTTTTCTTCTGTCGGCCTTGAATCAATTACTTTGTCTTCAGCAAACCCACAATATGGACATTTCATAGCAATCCTCCAAAATACAGTTTTAAAATAATTATTACAATATAAAATGTAACTTTAAAATTCATTATACTACATACTTTACAAACCCGCAATAATAAGGAAATTTAAATTAATCTTTCATCTATTTCTACTAAAATTATATCTTCCCCGATCTTTTTAATTCTTTCCCAAGGTATAACATACTCACTTTCTTTCCCTAAAATCCCAAATAATCTGTTTCCCCCAGGAATTACAATAGACTCTAGCTTTCCACTACTTAAGTCAATTTCTACATCACATACAAATCCCAGTCTTTTACCATCATTAATATTTATCACTTCTTTTTGCCTAAAATCCGATGTCCTATTCATAATATAACACCTCACAAATACAAATTAACCGCCCCGTTATATATATTTTCTCATATGCATTAGTGCAGTCTTTTCTAAACGTGAAACTTGTGCCTGAGAAATTCCAATCTCTTCTGCTACCTCCATTTGAGTTCTGCCATCAAAAAATCTTAAGTTTAATATTAATTTTTCCCTGTCATTTAACTTTCTTAGTGCTTCATTTAACGCAATTCCTTCAAGCCAGTTTTCATCATGATTTTTTTCGTCCTTAACTTGGTCCATAACGTATATAGCATCTCCACCATCATGGTATACCGATTCAAATAAGGAAATGGGATCTTGTATTGCATCAAGGGCAAATACAATATCTTCTTTTGGTATTCCAAGTTCTTTTGCAATTTCTTCTATTGTAGGTTCCTTTGAGTTCTTGTTTGTAAGTCTTTCTTTTGCCTGCAATGCTTTATATGCAATATCCCTTAGTGATCTGCTTACGCGAATTGAATTGTTATCACGTAGGTATCTTCTTATTTCACCAATTATCATAGGCACTGCATATGTGGAAAATTTCACATTTTGAGAGACATCAAAATTATCTATAGCTTTGATTAAGCCTATGCATCCCACCTGAAAAAGGTCATCAACATATTCTCCTCTATTGTTAAATCTTTGAATAACACTTAGTACAAGCCTCAAATTCCCTCGGATAAATTCTTCTCTTGCCGTGGCATCTCCTTTATGCATTCTTTCAAAGAGAACCTTTTTTTCATCATTTGAAAGAACTGGCAGTTTAGATGTATTTACTCCGCATATTTCAACTTTATTGATTAGCATAAATAACCTCCCGGCAATATAATTAAGTCAGTATCATTATTACCATAGAGGCTATTTTTATACTGTAAAAAAAGGCATAAAATTTCATCTAAACACCTTGACAAACCTTGTACCAATTGCAATGACTAGACTAAAAAAAATATGGTATTTTCTTGTATTTTAAAATAAAGTTTAGAGATACTCACACCCTTCTTAGGGAAATATTTTGATTCTTAAAATTTAAAATTAAATCATTCTGCTTATCTCTTTTTTTAATCTGCTTATAATCTTTTTTTCAAGCCTTGATATATAGGATTGAGATATTCCCAACATATCTGCAACTTCCTTTTGAGTTTTTTCTATACCACCATTAGTAAGACCAAATCTAAGTTCAACTATTTTCTTTTCTCTAATGGATAGCTTTTTCATTGCAATTTCCAACAATTCTTTGTCAACTTCATCTTCAATAGTTCTATGAATCAAATCATTTTCAGTACCTAATATGTCAGATAAAAGCAGTTCATTTCCATCCCAATCAATATTTAAAGGTTCATCTATTGATACTTCTGTCTTCATTTTATTATTTCTTCTTAAATACATTAATATTTCATTTTCAATACAACGGGATGCATATGTAGCTAATTTTATATTTTTAGCTGGATTAAAAGTATTTATCGCTTTTATTAAACCTATAGTTCCAATGGAAATTAAATCTTCTACTCCCACACCTGTATTCTCAAATTTTCTTGCTATATATACAACTAACCTTAAATTTCTCTCAATTAAAATTGACTTAACCCCATAATCACTTTTTTCAAGCTTATTTAAAAGGTAGCTTTCTTCATCATTACTAAGAGGAGGTGGAAGTGCTTCACTTCCTCCTATATAATAAATAGGTGATTTTTTGTGTAGTTTAAACTTTTCTAAAAAATTTATGTATTTTATCATTGCAAAAAGTTTTAATTTCTTCAAAATATACATTACTAAGCTTCCCCCTTCATTATTAGTGTAAATAATACTTGCATATAGTACATGCTACTGTGGTTTTAAACCAAATCCGGGCTTAAAAGTGCATTATAATTATTGTTATTAGATAAAGTTCTGTTATAAATTCCTATAATCACATCGGATACCCCCTTTTTGTCAGTATTCTCCCCTATCTCAATATAGTCAGGTTTAAAACCTATAAGCATTCCATTTTCTTTTCCAAGAGATGTAAATGGTATAAGCCTAAACCGTGAAAACCATTTTGAATCAGAAATTATTTTTGTAGCACGTACTAAATCCTCTTCTTTAGACTCTTCAAATATATTTTGAATATCTGTAGGTAATATATTTTTTATTGCAGTAAACTCAACCACCACAACTGGAACATTTGTTAATGGATCATGAAGGGAATTCCCTGTATCTACCAATGCAAATAAATCAATTATTCCACTTTCAAAGGCAACTTTTAGGGGAATACATAAATTATCTCTTATTAATCTTTCTTGTATTAAATCCCAAAATATTTTTACTATTATGAAAACTGTTATCGCTGAAAAAAATATCATTGACCATTTTGAATCATCAAAAATATAAAATATCCCGTTTTGAATCAACCCACCTGTATTATTAAAGTATAAAAATGCAAAGGCAGCACCGGCAAATATAAAAGTCGATATGTAAAATATAGCCAAAATTCTCATAAAACTTTTAAATTTAGGAGGATAGAAAGTTACTGCAACAATAAAAAATGAAAGAATTATTTTTGCTGCTGTAGTATAATATATTTTAATCTCTGGAAACAAAAGCAAAAACACAACATAAGACGCCCCCACTAAAGAACCTAACAATAAACGTAAATTAGATATTGGGGTTTTAGATAGTTTGGAAGTCATAAATAATATTAAGTAGTTCATAACAACATTTTGTAATATCAGTATATCAATGTATATCTCCATCTTAACCCTCCTCATTACAAGTAATATGCTATAAAACTAACCTTTTTTAAAATGGTTTTATCTATATCTAAATATGAATATGGCTACTAATTTATGTCTATAAAGACAATGCCCTAATAAGTTATATGCAAAAGCATGTTTGTTTATTATTAATTATACATCTAAAAGTATATTTATTTTGTCAAAGGGAGTTGTAGAAAAAAAAATAAATATCTATAAAAATATCGTTTATAAATAAAAAGACACATGAAAATACACTCATGTACCTTCATGTGTCTTAAAATTATTTTTTAACTACTTTTAAAAGTGTTATTTAAATCTATTTCTTCTTAAAAATGTAGGAATCTCTAATTCATCTGTTTCTACTTGACTTGCCACTGGCTCTTCCTTATTAACAGTTGTATGGGATTTTTCCTTTTCAACTGTTATAGAACTTTCAGGTTTTTTAATTGCAGGTATCTTGTCAAATCCTGTTGCAATTACAGTAATCAATATCTCATCTTGAAGATTTTCATCAATAACAGCACCAAAAATAATATTTGCATCTGGATCTGCAGATTTTTGTACTAATTCAGCAGCAGTATTAACTTCAAATAGACCCAAATCAGCTCCTCCTGTAATGTTCAAGAGAACTCCTCTTGCACCTTCAATGGAAGTTTCTAAAAGGGGACTTTGAATAGCCTGTTTGGCAGCTTCTTCTGCCCTGTTGTCTCCTGATGCCCTTCCTATACCCATATGTGCAAGTCCTGTATCTAACATAATAGTTTTAACATCTGCAAAGTCTAAATTTACCAATCCTGGTACAGCAATTAAATCCGATATACCTTGTACACCCTGTCTTAACACATCGTCAGCAATTTTAAATGCTTCTACAATAGATGTTTTCTTTTCAGCAATCTGTAACAGTCTGTCATTTGGTATGGTAACTAATGTATCAACAGTATTTTTTAAAGTTTCAACCCCTCTTTCAGCTTGTTGCATTCTCTTTCTGCCTTCAAACATAAAAGGTTTAGTTACCACTCCCACAGTAAGAATTCCCATTTCTTTTGCAATTTGTGCCACCACTGGAGCTGCTCCAGTTCCAGTTCCTCCACCCATGCCTGCTGTTACAAAAACCATATCTGCACCTTTTACTGCCTGTGCAATCTCGTCTCTGCTTTCATTAGCAGCCTTTTCACCAATCTCAGGATTAGCTCCTGCTCCAAGACCTTTTGTCAATTTGTCTCCAATTTGAATTTTGGTATTTGCCTTAGACAAAAACAAAGCTTGTTTATCAGTATTTATAGATATAAATTCAACTCCACGAAGCCCAGCAGTAATCATCCTGTTAACCGCATTATTTCCACCGCCACCTACACCTATAACTCTTATTTGTGCAAATTGTTCAATATCAACATCAAATTCCAGCAACTTTAGTCCCCCTTCTTCTCATTTGTAATTGCACTACCCATCCATACTATTTTATACAAAATTTTAAATTATTATTTTTCGCATTTAATACCATTTGCATACACTCTCTCAATATTAAATAATATATTATTATTAAGTGTAACGCAAGATTGTATTTCAAAATTCAATGTATTTTTTTACACTTTTATTACATTAAAACTACTTAAAAAACAAAACTCAATGACTATAATTATAGATTACACATTTATGGGTTATTAAAACAATTAACCTAAACTTTAATCTATATCGGCTTATTTTTGTTTAACATTACAGTATTTTATATAAATTTATTATAATCTAAAAATAATAATAAGTATATTGAAAAAAACAGTTTTAATACTAAAGCAATCCAGTGAAAAACTTGTAAATCTTTTTCAAAATCCTAAATTTTTCTCTTGGCTCTTCTGATATTTTGTTTTTATTTTCACTTTCCTTTTTACTAAGTTTCATTCTCTTAGCTGCATATTTTATTGTACCAATAGAAGTGAAAAATTCGGGCTTTGAAATGCCAGACACTTTATGTGTAGCTACTTTCACAGGAAAACCAAAAACTTCATATGCCAGCTGCATATTGCCATCAACGTATGAAATTCCTCCACCTGCTAAAACAACAGTTCCATCAAAACCATTTAACATACCATTCTTATCTAGCAATTCTTTACATAGGTAAAAAATTTCATGCACCCTTGCTTCAATTATTTCAATAACTTGAGATACTTTTATTTCTCTTTTTTTATTATCATTTATATCATTTACAGTAATTTCATAATCATTTTTAATTAAAGAAGTAAGAGCTAATTCATATTCCCTCTTTAGCTTTTCAGCTTCATCTAGAGATATTCTAAGCCCAATTGATATATCATTTGTTATATGCGCCCCTCCAACAGGTATAGAATCATTAAACATTACTTTTTCATTTTTAAAAACAGAAACATTTGTTATGCTTCCTCCCACATCAATTAAAACAACTCCCATTTCCTTTTCCTGTGAAGTTAGGGATAGTTCGCTTATAGCTAAAGCCTCAACAATAATACCATCCACTTCTATATTAGCTTTTTTCATGCTTTTTACTATATTTTGAACAGAAGTGATTTTTCCTGCTATAATATCAGCTTCAACTTCAAGTCTAACCCCTGTCATACCCAATGGGTCAACAATTTCATCACAACCATCAACAATATATTGAATGGGAACAACATCTATAATCTGACGGTCTTGAGAAAAACTTACCTTCTCTACACCAGATAAAACTCTTAAAATATCTTTTTTAGTTATTTCATGTGCAGCATTTGAAGTTTCAATTGAGGCTTTATTGGAAATTATGCTAACTTGGTTACCCATTATATTTACATATGCAGAATTAATCTCAATATTTTTAATAGCTTTAATCTCTGTAATACAGTTATTTATGATACTAGAGGCTTCATCAATGTCAATAATTACACCTTTTTTTACACAGTTAGAGGGTTTCATTGACTTAGCTAAAACTTCAATATTTCCAAACTTGTCCACTTTAGCTACTACAGCACATACTTTTGATGTACCAATATCAATACCACATATTATATCATCCACTTTATGTAGGCCTCCTAAACTATTTCATCTAATTTGAAAAGAATTTTAAAATTTATCTAAATTAAGAAAATCTATTATAAAATCATTTATAGCATTTAATATTATAACATTTATATATAATTTAATATATTTTCTCACTTAAATATAATACTACAAAAAATATTATGCATTTTCACTTTCTATATTATCTTTTTTTCTGTTTTTATTCAATAGAAATCTTCGAATTCCAGCAAAATTCAAAAACAATCTATTACCAAAAGCAAAAACCGCTGCTAAATATAATTGTATACCTAATTTATCACCAATATAAGCTAATCCTGCTGCAAGCAAAGCATTTCCAAAAAATCCCGAAAGAAATATTTTCATTTTAAAGGTTCCCCTAAGACTTGAATAAACCCCTCCAAAAACTGAATCTAATGCAGCAAGTATAGCTATAGCCACATAACTTGAATACTGAGGAGGAATATCAAAAGGAATAAAAATCCCCAATATAATTCCAATTATTAAACCTAGTAGTGGAATCATTATTTTTCTCCTTTTCTATTGTATTTTATTTTAGTTTGTTGTAATAAACCAAATTTACTCTTAACTTATTCAGGTATAAAAGTAGGATTGTTACCTGTTGTTAAGTCTAAGTATCCCTTTTCATTTTCATCAATATTATTAAAAAATATCTCTTGTAAAAGTATAATTTTATATTCATCTAATTGACTATATGCACCTAAATTAACGTTTATCCTCGAATCAAGAAAAATCAAAACATTGTCTAAATCTGAAACATCAACCCTAGATATATATTGGCCTAAGTTATTGGTATAATTTCCATTTTTGCTTGTTTTTTGGACAAAATCTATTACATTAAAAATTTTATTAAAGGCATCTATACCTTTTATATTCTTTGCACTAATCATTTTACCCAAACTATAGCCATTTACATCTAAACCCTGGATAACCGGTAAAATTTCCTTACCTTCCACATCTCCCACATCAACAACAAATCCTTCATTATCAATTATAAGACTTGTACTAATATAGGGAACTACAGCCACCGGGTCCCTTTCAGTAATTGTTATCTTTATCTTCCCGGGATAAACCATTCGTACAACAGCTTCTTTTACATAGGAACATCTGTCTAATATATTATTCTCTGACTTTGTTGACCTAAATGTCAACATACCTTTAATATCAGAATCATAAGCTAATTCTCTAAACCAATTAGCACCAAGCACTATACTTGATGCATTAATTACTTCAATGTTATTATAATGCTTATTGCCATAAACTTCAATGCTATTTATATAAAATAATGGTGATAGCCCAAGACCTACTATTAACATAGCTAGGAATATAATTCCCAAAAGTCTTTTTATAATTTTTTTATTCTTTTGTTTCTTTCTTTCTTTTTTTATTAAACTTTCTCTTTTTTTCATTTGTATTCCCTCAATCTTTTCTTTCTATGTAAATTTCAATCTTTTCTTTCTATTAAAGCGCCTACTTCAGAAAGCTTTATCTCAATATCTTCATATCCTCTTTCTATATGCTTTATGCCACTTATCACTGTTGTTCCTTCAGCTGCAAGAGCAGCTAAAACCAATGCAGCTCCTCCTCTTAAATCCCTTGCATAAACATTTGCACCAGTAAGTCTTTTTACACCTCTTATTACAGCAAGGCGACCTTCTAATTTAATATCCGCTCCCATTCTAAGAAGTTCTTCAACATGTTTGTATCTGTTGTCAAAAATAGTTTCAACAATGATACTGGTTCCTTTGGCAATTGATAAAAGAGATACAAACTGAGATTGCATATCTGTTGGGAAACCTGGATAAGGCAAAGTCCTTATTACATCTATGGATCTGGGTCTTGCTGGTCCATAAATATGTAATGAATCTCCTCTAAGGTCAATACAACAGCCTGCTTCTCTTAAATAGGATACAATGGAAGTTATATGTTCTGCCACAACATTTTTTAAAGTAAGATCCCCTCCTGTAATTCCTGCTGCTATCAAATATGTACCTGCAACAATTCTATCAGGTATCACATTGTGCTCTACATTATTAAGTTTTTTTGTACTTCCAGTAATTCTAATTACACTTGTTCCTGCACCTGAAACCTTAACTCCCATTTTAATTAAAAAGTTTTGAAGGTCAACTATTTCAGGTTCCTTTGCTGCCTGACGTATCACCGTCTCACCTTCTGAAAATACAGCTGCAAGCATTATGTTTTCTGTTGCTCCCACACTTGGGAAATCTAGCTGTATATCACAGCTTTTCATTTTATCAACTTCACAATACAAAAAACCATGATGTGCATCATGCACTTTAACGCCCATTTGTCTCAAAGCTTTAATATGCATATCTATTGGTCTTGGGCCTATTTCGCACCCACCTGTATAGGTAAGCTTATTGGCACAAACAACATATTTAAGATATCTATATCCTTTAATATCTATCTTAATATTTTATCACTTCATAAAATAGGTATCAAATATTTTTATAG
>DUVG01000087.1 GCA_012841175.1 Clostridium sp. | reverse complement strand
TGTGCGAAAGTTGAGTTATATAATAAATAAAATAATAAAAAAAGAAGTATCTTTAAAAATTGACATAATAAATAGAAGTTAAAGGCTAAAAATCAATAACTTCTATTTATTGTGTTTTATATTATATTTTTATGAACTGATAAAATCTTTAAACTTATAGTAAGAATCTATAGAATCTCGAATTTCTTGATCATCTAGTGCAACGATTTTTGCAGCCAATAACCCTGCATTTTCAGCAGCATTAACAGGAACGGTTGCTACAGGCACGCCAGCAGGCATTTGCACAATTGATAGCAGTGAATCAACTCCGTCTAAACTTTTAGATTTAATAGGAACTCCTATAACAGGCAGATGAGTTATTGCAGCTACCATTCCAGGTAAATGAGCAGAACCACCTGCACCTGCAATGATGACATCAAGTCCTCTTTCTTCTGCTGTTTTAGCATATTCGTACATTTTATCAGGAGTTCGATGGGCAGATACAATGCTAATTTCATAACCTATCTTTAGCTCATCTAAAATAGCAGCAGCATTCTTCATAACAGGAAGGTCTGAATCACTTCCCATAATAATTCCAACCCTTTTTTTATTATTATCCACTGACACCGCATCCTTTCAAAAACTTAAATTAAAGGTTTTATTTTAATTTTATCTAATGCTTTTTGGGCTTTAATTACTGCTGTATCTCTTGATTCATTTAAAACGGTTATGTGTCCAATTTTCTTTAAATTTTGAGTAAACCGTTTCCCATAAATATGAATATAAACATTTTCCTCTAAAAGGACATTTTCAAATCCATTAAAAGTATATTCACCAAAAACTTCATTATTCCCTAAAATATTAACCATTGCACAAGGAGAAATAAGTTTTGTTGAGCCTTGTGGAAGTCCAGTAATTATCCTTAATAGCTGTTCGTATTGGGATGTCTCACATGCCTCTATGGTATAATGCCCTGAGTTGTGAGGTCTTGGAGCTATTTCGTTTATATATACTTCTCCCTTTTGGTCAAGAAACATTTCAATACAAAATACTCCATAATCATCAAGGACGTCAACAACTTTCTTACCCACATATTCAACTTTATCTTTAATTAAATCATCTATTTGTGCAGGTACTTTTGTTAAAATTAATATACTGTCTTTGTGCACATTTTCCACTACAGGAAAAGTTGTTATACTGTTATCCAATCCACGTCCAACAATTATTGATAATTCGCATTTAAAATCTATAAATTGTTCTACCATAAGTTCTCTATCTTTAAATGCTTCATAAGCTTTATCTACATCATTAATATCTTTAATAACTATATTTCCTTTACCATCATAACCACCGTGACAAGTTTTAAGCAAAACAGGAAGTCCATACTTCTGTATTGTATTTAAAATATCTTCTTTGCTTTCTACTTTTTTAAATGATGGTACTGGAAGTCCTGCTTCATTTAAAAGTTGTTTTTGTATTAATTTATTTTGTATTTTTTTCAGTGTATTTCCAGAAGGGTATATTTTATATCCTTCTGATTCTAGTTCACACAATATATCAGCATTTATATGCTCAAATTCATAAGTTAATACATCCACAGATTCTGCAAGCTTTCTAATTGCATTGTAATCAGTAAAGGATGCAACTATTTGATTGTCTGAAACTTGTCCTGCTGGACAAGAAGGCGTGGGATCTAATACAGATACATAGTACCCCATCCTTTTTCCTTCGTAACTAAGCATTCTACCAAGTTGTCCACCACCTACAATTCCAATTTTCCCAGGTGGCATTAATGGATTTTCATTTCTGTTAACCACAAGTACTACCTTCCTTAAATGAGTCTTTATATATTCATGTAGATTTTATATTAAATATTTTATGTTTACAACTAAAATTTAATTACTTTAGATTTTTTAAATACTCAGCTGCCTCATCAGAAATATACTCTTCAAAAGAATACACGTCTTTTTCTGCTTCCTTTGCAATTTTAATAGTTTGATCTGGTGGAAATTTCATATTAGTAGGACAAGGTGTAAAAATTTGCACATACGTAGGGCCAATTTCTCTTGCTACAAGTATTGCATTTCTTACAGCTTGACCAAGTTTTCTTGGATTTGCAACTGTAACTTTGGCAACATAGTCACATCCAGATGTTTTAGCAAGTTCAAATACAGGTATTTTATCGAAATTCTTACCCTTAGGTGCCATATTTAAAACTGTTCCTCTTTTTGACATACCACTTTCCTGTCCACCGGTATTTCCATATACTTCATTGTCCAACATTATAGTTGTTATATTTTCTCTTCGAAACCAAGAGTGAAGAGTCATATCAAGACCGATATCTGCAATACCACCATCTCCAACCATAACAATAACATCTTTAATTTTATCAGGATAGCGAACTTTAAGCATTCTCTTTAAACCTGATGCAACTGAATTTTGATTACCAAAAGCAGTATTAGAGTAATTTAGCCCGCTTTGTGAAAGTGCAAAAAATGAACATCCAGGTGTCCCAATTACAATAGAATCTTCAGGTGTAGGCAATGATGCAAGTGCTAGACGAATTCCCGAAGAAACACCACAACCAGCACAATGAGGATGCTGTTCAACTATTTCTTTAAAAGTTCCCAAATCATTAACGCTTTTATTCTTTGCATATGGTCCATTATTTACAAGATCTTTGTATTCTTGTGGCAATATATCTTTAAATTCCTTAACAGGAGTTATGTTTCTAAGTGACATAGTTCTCCCCCTACCTTTTTGAATTATTTTTGTTAATTGCATTTTTAATTTCATTCATAATAATTTCCTTTGGCATTATCATGCCACCGTAAACCCTTGGTCCTTCTATAACTCTGCTGTTATTGTCAATAGTAGCTTTAATTTCTCTGCAAAGCCATCCGCCTGCATTAAATTCAGGTACTAATATGATTTCTGCATTTTTTGTAGCTTCTATTATTTCTTTTGTTGGGAAAGGACGAATGGATTTAACCTTAATTAGTCCAACTTCTATTCCCTCTTCTTCTAAAGCTCTTATAGCTTCTCTTGATTGTGAAACAGCAGTACCTGATGCTGCAATTATAATTTTAGCGTCAGGGTTTGAAACTTCAATCATTCCACCTAAATAGTGATTAATGTGCTTTTTAGCACGCTCAGCTGCTGCAAGTATTTCCTGATGCCAAATTGCATTAGCTGCGTAGCTTGTGTAATTACTTTTGTTTAGCAGTGGATCCCTTGAAACACGCATAGGTGGAGTTTCCATATCAAAAGCTGGAACAGGTGCAGTTTTTGGATCATACTCTGGAAGTTTTATATCCTCTGGAGGTAACATTACCAAATCACGAGTATGAGTTACAAAAAAACCATCTGCAAAAATACCCACTGGTAAATGAACTTCCGGTTGTTCCGCTATAATATATGCTTTTAAAATCATGTCAAAATAGTCC
>DUVG01000086.1 GCA_012841175.1 Clostridium sp. | reverse complement strand
TTCCTGGAAGTGCTCCTGTTGTGGCAACTATTAATTTACTACCAGGAGACGGTACAGTTTTATATAATATTTCACTAGATGGAACAGTTGAAGAAGAAGAGATTCCTACCCAAGTAAATTATGGGGATTTAAATGAAGACGGTGTTATAAATTCTCTTGATGCAGCTCGTCTTATTAGATATATACTAGAAATTGATGATCCTTACGGAACACCACCTAAACCACCTGCTGTATGGATACCTGCAGATTTAAACGGGGACGGAGTTATTAATTCAATAGATTATACAATTTTACATAGATATATTTTAGAAATTATTTCTTATTTTCCTGTAAATCCTCCAGGCGAATATGTTATACATTAAGATTATTTAGGTAATTTTAAAAAGGGACTGTGCTCTAAAAAAATTAGCCCACAGTCTCTTTTTTTGTAAAAGTAAATCCCTGGATAAATCCGTGAAACTTTTAAAGCCTTGAAATTTTCATAAATAGATGATAAAATTGCAATAGATAATTAAAATAGCTTTAAACCCATGTTAAACATACATTGAATTTAATGTATGTAACAGCAATTTTAGGGGAGATTTAAGTGTTAAAGTTTAAAAAACTTATTATTTTTATTTTAGTATTTTTTATTTGGTGTACAAACCAAATTTGTTATACTAGCTCATCTTCAGAAGGAATGATGGGCAATACTATATACCCTATTAACAGCAACAATGTACGTATTGAAAGTCAGATTATAAATATTAATTACAATACATTAAAAGAAAACAATCAGAATTTTCACCAAATAGAAGTTATTTTTAATTTACATAATACAGGTGAAGCCACTCAACTTGAAATTGGATTTCCAAATACAATAAGTTCTGGTGAGAATTTAAAGGATTTTAAAGTTCTATCTTACCCCGATCTAACACCTTTGGATATTACCCTCAATTTTAAAGAAGCAATACTACTTTTATCAGAAATAGAAGATTACCATCATTCTTCTTATTATTCATGGACTGTAGATTTTGAGGAAAACGAAAGAAAATCCATTCTTATAAAGTATAAATTAGAAAATACAGACGAAATTATATATATATTAAAAACAGGCTCCCTGTGGAAAGGGCGTATTAATGAAATAGATGTAAATGTAGAGTTTTCAGAACCTGTTTCATCTTTAGAAATAGATGCTAATCCTGAAAATTATTATTACAATGGAAAGGGTATACAATGGCAATTTAAAAATATTGAACCTACTTTTGATTTATATATAAAACATATACCTGTACCAGAATTTTATCAATTAAAAAACAAATTCTACACTCCGTATCAGAAGGAGCCTGACGGCTACAAATGGGATAACAGTCTTTTTTATATAGGTACAATGCTTGAGGAATTTGATGGTTATTTATTTGAGTGCACTGACCAGGAATTAGTGTTAGAAGAAATCAAAAAAAGACTAGATACATGTGAATTAGTCCGTAATGAAATATATGCAAGAAAGGGCTATATTTTTTCAGAGTCAAAATGGGATGATTTTTTCACCCAGCAGAGTTGGTATGAGCCGGATATCTTTTTTGAATATGCTAAATTAAATGAGATAGAAAAAACAAACATAAGGCAAATATTGGAATTCGAAAGTGCTATGAAGGATTTAGAAGATAAAACTTTTGATGAAATTATTAAAAATCTTAAAGAATATTCTTTAAAATATGATGACAAACAAAAGATATCTTACACAAATAGTAGCTTTTCTAAAATAAATAGAACCTATTTAGAAATTACAACCCAGCAAAAACGAATTGAACAAAATCGTAAAAGTTTTAAAGAGTTGATTGTTGTCCCAGAAAAATTCACCGAATTCAAAACAAATTACAATTCTGACAATTTACCATCCACTGATATAAAAGATATAGATATGACAAATATGCATACTTATATTAATGGAATTATTAAAATAACAGATAATAATTCAGATACTTTATTTATAGACAAGAATGATTCCATTTGCAGACTTACAAATCTAGAATCAATGAAAGTTAAAAGCATAAGTCCTAATGGCAAATACGTCATCATGTCAGGTAACAACAGCATTCCTGGCTTTGTTAGTGACGATATCTATCTTATATCAACTTCTAATGGTGTTGCTTACTTAATAGGCAAGGGAGATTATAATGACCATCAATTTATTTGGTCTTATAATGACTCTCTTCAATACAGAAGTTTAAAGAAAGATACAAATATAATTAATCATTTTAACTCACAAGATGGTACTTTTTCTACTATAGTTGTTCCTATTTCTGATTTTGAAATCTTTTATTTATCTGAAGACAATTCAGCCGCTGTACTTCAATCTGGAAATATTATATATTATATGAACAGCCAGGACCAATCGATAAAAAAAATAATTGAAGATGGAAACCTTATGGGTTTTTGCTCATCTAATAATAAGATTTTATTTCATAAAGGCTGTGAAATTTATGAATATGACCTTTCTTATAACTCTATGACTAAAAAGGTTTCTGCAGATAAGTCTATATGGAAAACTCTATTAATACATAATAATATGTATATTATCTACAGTGGATCTGATTTAATCTATTGTTATAACTACAATACAGATTCTTTAAATAAATTTTATAATATGGACAATGGTAAAGATATAAAAGTTTCTCCTGAAGGTGACAAGCTTTTATTTCATAGGTTTAACGAATTAAATTCATATATAGTATATAAAGATAACCATTTAAAAGTACCGTTAAATGTAATGAGTACTAATTCTGTATGGATTGACAATGATAATTTTGTAAATTACTCATATGATCAAGATACAAAAGATATAATAAAAACAAATACTTGTGTTACAGAAAACTCAACTGAATATTATAGTACGTATTCAAAATCAATTAATAATAAAAGCAATCCAATTTCTAATAATTTATTTATTTATGTATGTTTTGTTCTTTTAATAATTTTAGGTATTATTTATTGGCTATATAAAAAGAAAATGAAAATTTCTAAATAAATGTATTTTAGCTTATTTTTCTTTTTTACCTCTTCCTAATTAGACAAAATCTTTATTTTGTCTAATTGTATATATTTTTTATTCTCTTGTTTTATGGTTTTAAAATATTGTATTTGTACTTTCTTATTTTTTTACTACATATACTGTTTCGTTTTCTATCACCTCCAAACTTTCTTCTATTAATAATGAATTACTAACACAAAATGCTGGTCTTACAAAACACTTTCCTGTCTATTTGATAAGTGTACACAGTAAATTCTCCTTTCTGATTTGCACCTCCTTTTGTAACTAATATTGAAGTTTCAATAACATTATTTTGAATATAAGTATCTAAAGTTTTTATATATTCTTCATTTAAAAATTTATCTAACGAACTGTTCTCATAATATACCTCAAGAGATTCTATATCAAAACTATATTTTTTTTCTAATACATATTTTCTTAAAAGTAGTGTATTTCCATTATAATCTGATGTAATAACTAAATAAGGGACAAATACATCATTTTCTTTTATATATATTGTATAATCTTTTTCACTAATTTTATTTTTTGAAGAAATATAATTATCATAAGCAATATCTTTAATAGTAAATTCTTCGTTTTTAATTGTATTATTTTTACTGCATCCTGTAAAAATGATACTAATAATAAAAAAAACGCTGATAACACTGATATAGAAAGACTTTTTGTAAATCTTAATTATTTTTTCTCCTTAAATTTTTTGATTCTAATATTATTTATATATAAAATTT
>DUVG01000085.1 GCA_012841175.1 Clostridium sp. | reverse complement strand
AAGGAAATTAAAAATACAATTACACACAATGGTGGTCTTTTAATCACACTATTTGATGAAGAAAACGATACAAATAACTTAGTTACATTCAGAAATGGGAAATTTCAAACTTTAATAAATAATTTTGAAATAAGAAATCAAGTAGAATTTAATGATAACCTTATTCTTCATGGTTATGACAGAAACCAAAAAAAAGATACCCTTTATAGATTTGATGGTAAAGATATTTATAAAATATCTGACAATTTTGCCATGGGAAATTACGTTATATTTAAAGATCAATTGATAATAAATAGATATACAGACACACGACAATACTCACTGGTTGTTTTTGAAAAAAGCTCTTGGAATGCTAAACTTTTAAAAGATAAGCATATATTACAAGATACACTCATTGATGACGATATCTTGTTTATGAGCTGTACTCTTTCTGAAGGTCCTGAAAAGCCTTTCCTTTCATACGATGGAAAAACTCTAAGAGACATACATAAAAATTTAGAAGTTGACTTAGAAAAAACTACACATTTTGTAGATAACGACGGTATTAATAACATTATTACCGTTGCCAAGAAAAAAAGCAGTAATTACTTGATAGTTCTTAAAAATTCTAAGTCTAATTTATCTAGATATGATGTTTATGACCTTTTTGTACCACCTTCTGTAACCGAAAAAGGAACTGTAAGGGTACTAGATGTTGAAACTTATAATGATCTTATTTATTTAGCTATAAATGAAACCAAGTCTATTGTTACTTCAACTGGTTTTTACAACTCAAGTCTTCCTGAAAATATAAAGGTAGGCAAGGGTAAGAAACCTTGTTTTAGGTATGAAGAAAAATGTATGGGATCAATTAGACCATTCACTAGTTATAAGTGGTACAGAGGCAGACATTAAAAGAAGTAAAGTATATCTTTATAGTGATGAATTTAAAGAACTTCTAAGTAACTTTGAAGTAACTTACTGGAATAAAGTTAATGACAAGGTCTTTACTTCTGGTAGAGATAGCGATACTAAAATAGATTCATTTCACAGTATTAACTCTAAAAATTCTAAACTATTAAAAAATAATTTTAGTGCCCAAAATGTTATAAAAGCTAAGGGAGACTATTATATTGTATATGGTAAGGATCAAACCCCAGATACTCCATATAAAAATAAAAACATACTCTATATCTACAATGAAAGAACAAATACATTTGTTGATATAGTTGTAGACCTTCAGTTAACTGACTTAATATTTATCAATTAGATATTTCTTTAAATAAAAATTATAAATATTTATATGGGGCTGTCGCAAAAATAGTTAAAAACTGCTTTGCACAGCCCCTTTTCTAAGTTTCTATTTTCTAAAGCAACTTCCCATTACAAATAAGCACTGATCTTTTTAAGTAATATAATTGAAATTTTAATTATAATTTTTTCCTTTAATGTTCTATACAAATTTTCTCCACAAACTGAACATGTGAAAGGCTGAGATAGAATATTCACCACATCTTCCCTGTCTACATCAGCAATCTCAATCTCTGCCGTATATTCTTTATCTATTTTATTAAATTCACCAAAACATTGGAATGGAATTTTTGTGGTTATAGACTTTATAGAACAAAAACATGTGTCTAATTGTCTGTTTTTGTATCTTACCATGTACTTATTTTCTGGGGTAAAAAAAATTATTTCTTTTTGAATATCACCTTCGACAAGTATTCCGCTTTTAAACACAGTGCATTTTAGATTATCCAGCTTTGTTATACTTTCATTTATTTTAAGCGCAGGATACTTTAGAGGAAAAGGAATTTCATACTCAAAAAATTTTGTAAAACTTTTTTTTTCCACAATTTCATTTAATTCTTTTACTTTTTTAGAAGCCTTTTTATTACACATATTTTCACTGCACATTTTTTTAATTTCTTCATCTTTCATTTTCTCTTTAAAAAAATCATAATTGGGGTAGTTTTTGTACCTTGAAATCATATTTTCTTGACACATAAAATATTTCCTCAATTTGAGTTTAATTTTATTGCTCCCCAAAAAATTATAAGTCTCCTACTAAATATTATATTCTACTTTAAAGCAAAAGTGAGGGGCACCCCATAAATAAAACTTCACCTTTACAAGTGAAGTTTTAAAGATAAATAATTTTAAGGATTTATATTATATTTTAGCAAAACAAGGCTCTATAATTTAAGGACAAATGTCACATTTCTCTGGACACACTGTTATTTGAACTTCACGCAATACTTTTAAGTCTATTTTTACTATAACCTTTTCTCTAAGCTTTTTATAAGCTTTTACAGAACATTTTGGAATAGGGTCTTCTAAAATATCAACTTCACAGCCATCTTCCACACCAGCAAATTCAATCTGATATTTATCTCCTGGTTTTGCTCCTGGTACATCAATATAAGCTGCAAAAGGCATATCCACTCCTACATGCTTTACATCTCCAAAAAAGCTATCTAATTTACCGCATTTTATCTCGCCTTCAAATGTCTTATAATTGATGTTTTTGTGCAACACACCATTTATAAGAACTTTGTTCTTACACACATGCACTGAAAGATCTTTGACTTTTTTTATGACGTCTTTAATTTCTACAGCTGGAAAATGCTCTGGGAAACAAATAACACTTTCAATTAACACCTGAGTGCTATTTCTTCCAACAACTTCAGGCACCTTTATACATTTCTTTTTGCATACAGGTTTCTTATAGTCATAATCTTTCTTGCAGTCATAATCTTTCTTGTAGTCATAATCTTTTTTGTAATCATAATCTTTTTTGTAATCATAATCTTTTTTATAATCATAATCTTTCTTGTAATCATAATCTTTCTTGTAATCATAATCTTTCTTATAATCATCATGAGTATATTCAATTTTACAACAATCAGTAGTAGTAAATTTTTTTTGTTCTAACATTCTTCAACACTCCTTAAACTATAATTAAATAACTTCCTAATATCATAGTATACATAAAGTATTGAAAAGTTGACTTATTTTTTCAAAAAAAAACACCCGTTTAAAAACGGGGTTCAACATATTATGTAGGGTATATGTATTGAAAATTATCATTTTAACTGTTGTCGCAACAGTTAGCAAGAACATATAAAATGTCCTGCTACTATATTATGCGAACCAATCATTTTTTTTATGTGGGTAGAATAGAAAAAACTTTTTTTATGGTTCTTCTCCCCACTTTAAAGATCCTAAAATATATCCTGTTACCCTTTTCCAATCAACAAAGTTATTTGCTGATGAATTAAATGAGTAATCATTTGATTGAATATAATGGGACCAATCTTCTTTAAAAACTCGTATTTTTAAACGAACAAATCTTTCTGGTTTAAGTACCCCTGCACCATCTGAAAAACTCATTTCAAGGATGGTATCTGCATCATCAACAGATGAGGACATTTCAATAAATTTAGCCTTTACATTAGAAGTTCCAACTGTTGACCAGTCACATATAAAATTCTGCTGGGCAGAATCATCCCTAGTATAGTAGTACCTTATTTTAACATCTGAAAGATCAATTTCTTCATCTCCCGTATTATAAAGCCTAATATTTAGATAAATTGAATCTGTCTTAGATACAGCATTATCATTATACACCTGTATTTTTATACTCTTTTTGCCTTCTGGTGTTGGCGTTGGTTTTTGTTTTGGTGTTGGTGTTGGTGTTGGCGTTGATGTTGGTGTTGGTGTTGGCGTTGATGTTGGTGTTGGTGTTGGCGTTGGTGTTGGTGTTGGCGTTGGTGTTGCTTCTACCTCCGGCGTTTTAGTTGGTTCTTTTGTTGGTGTTGCTTCTACCTCTGGCGTCTTAGTTGGTTCTTTTGTTGGTGTTGCTTCTACCTCTGGCGTTTTAGTTGGTTCTTTTGTTGGCGTTGCTTCTACCTCTGGCGTTTTAGTTGGTTCTTTTGTTGGCGTTGCTTCTACCTCTGGCGTTTTAGTTGGTTCTTTTGTTGGCGTT
>DUVG01000084.1 GCA_012841175.1 Clostridium sp. | reverse complement strand
TTTTCTTTTGAGAAGATATTCTTCCCACATTGGCATAATAATTATTGTTTATAATCATTATTCCATTTCCCCTCCCTCTCCTGCCGCCTCATCATTTATGCTGTCTAGGTTTTCTTTTATTTTATAAATGCTGTCAACAGATATTTGTACTCTGTCTAAAACTGCTGTTATCCTACCACTGTCTTCCACATGAAAATTGTTTAAAACTCCAGTAACAGGAACCTCGCCGCCGTTACCATCAGAAATAATTAAATTTACTTTTTCTCCTAAATTGCTAGTTAAATAATTTGTTCTAAATTCTGGATCCGCTGAAACAAACTCAGTGTTTATAGCTGCAACATTTACAGATACTCCATCTAAAACTCCGTAGTTTTCATATATTCCTCTTTGAATTTCCTTTAGAACACCAGCAACTCCGATCATATCAGCTGTTGAACTGTCGTAGACAATCCCCTCAACCTTATGACCTATAAGACCTGTGTACTTTGAAATGTCCTCATCATTATGTATTATTCTCTCACCTTCAACACTAATGACGCTATCAACTGGTACATCTTTGCCGTTAACATTTAAAATTGATTTGCCATTTTCTATAGTGACACTGTCAACTATACCTTGTATTACTTCTTGTGCATTTGTCCCTTTGTTGATTATAGAAGCAGTTACAGTCTTACCTATCATGCTAAAGGCTTTTATTTGTGAAAAATCACTATTCATATTTTGCATTTGTTCTAATGTGCTAAATTGAGCCATTTGAGCAATAAATTCCTTGTCATCCACAGGATTCATAGGGTCTTGATGAGTAAGCTGAGTTATTAATAGCTTTAAAAAATCATCTTTTCCAAGGCCATCGGTATTTCTTTCATTAGCCTTATTTTCACTTGCATTTATAATATCCTGTATAGTTTTTTGATGTGTTACACCATTTACAGCCATTTCTAACCTCCTTTCCTTAAGCAGTTAAATTTATACTACTGTCACTTAAAATGTACGGATTGTTTTTTGAAATTTCCATCTCAACATCTGTCCCAATTGCATTACCTGATAAAATTCCTTTGCCTTTTGTACCAGATTTTCTTAAATTATTTGAATTCTCACCATTTTCACCTTGGTGTCTGTTTTTATTATGGTTTACAGATACACTAAATTCCTGTATAGAAAATCCCTGCTTTTCCAGCGATTCTTTTAATGTGTCCATATTTGCTTCTATTGCAGCACGTACCTGTTCATTTTCTGCAACAAATTTAGCAATTACAAGTCCTCTTTCTGTCACTAGCTTTAATGACAATTTTCCAAGATGGTCTGGCTTTAAATCCATAATCATTTCACTTTTTTCTCCAGTCAAAAGAACTTTTGCCTTTTCTACAATTTGAAATGCAACTTCTTTTTTTGCAACAACTTCTGTTTTCTGATTAATGGCTGACTCTTTTACTTGATTAAAAGTCTTGAGATTTTCAGAAAATAAGCTTCTAAATTCCATCTGGCTCATGTCTTTAGGTTTTTCTTCTAGTTCTTCGCTTTTTTGAGGAAATAGCTGCCCTTCCATTTCACTTTCTTCATTCCTATCAGAGTTTCTTTGGTGTATAGTTTCCTTTTTTGATTCTACATAGTTCTTATTGCTTCTACCATCTAGTATTTCATCTTCTTTTATTGTTGCCTCTGACTTTCCAATTGTAAATTCAGCACTATTTTCAATGACTTTTTCTACATTTTCGCTTATTTCTTTTGGAAGGTTTTCAGCATTTTTATTTGATAATTGCTCTAAGTTTTTTTTGACTTTAACACTTAGTTCTTCCATTTCAGTATTTTGTGTGCTTTCTTCTACTTCTACTTCAAAGCCCTGAATTTTTATCCAGTTTTCTTTGTCTTTATTTGTTTCTAAATCCTCTTTTATAAAAGCTTCTGATTTTTGAACTTCTTCTTTTACCAGTTCAATAACCTTAAGCAATGTCTTTTCCTCACTTAGGCTAAGACCTAAGAATTCTTTTAGACCGTTAAATGCTTCTAAATTTCCCTCAATATCCATAACATCTATATTGAATTTATCTAACAATAGCTCTAAGTCACAAACACTTATTCCTAGATTTTCTGCCAAACACTTCTTTATAAGCTTTTCCTCTTCATCCTTATTTAAAGGTTCATGCTTTTTTGAAGATTTTAATTCTTTGCTATTATTAGTGTTTTCAGATTTTATAGCTTCTCTTTTTGATTCAGTTTGATAACTAGAATCTATTTGTTTGTAAGCACTTCCTTTTTTAGCATTGTTAGCAAAAGTGGTTTTTTTATTAGTACCCACATTTGAATTTCTATCTACAGTCTCACTTAAGATGTTATTGAACATGGAAAAGGATTTGTCTGCACTTTTTTTCTGAATCTCTCCTGTTTTGTTGTAAGACATTGAAAAAAGACTTGAAGCTAAGCTTTTGTTTACCATTATTTCACCTCCTTGTGTAATTAGTATTATATTAAATCAGTGACATAAATCACTGTTCGACCCATTGAACTTTTTTTATTCCAACACTATTCCATACTTTTCTGAAAGTTTTTCGGTAACTTTAGCAGCATAATTTTCATTCATTTCCTCTAGTATCTGTGCCGCATTTTTATTGTTCATATTTTTTAAGGTATCAACAACCAAATCAATTTTTCCATCTCCAAGTTCTTCAAATATTTTAGCTGCTGCACCAGCATCCATAGTCTGATAAATTCTAGCAAACTCTATAGCTTCTTGTTCTATAGCTTCTTGTACAATTAATTCTTCATATATTTTTTGTGCATTTTCAGGATTAATCATTCCAAAGTATTCTTTGAATTCTTGCATGTTTCCAGAAGCTAACAATCTGTCTGCTATTAATTCTTTCTCACTAATACGAGCTTTTTCATTTTCAAAGTCTGTTTTTAATTTTTCATATTTACCTTCTAATTCATTATATTCGTCCTCTATATTTTTAAGCTGAGAAACAGTTCTCTCCACTTCTTCTATCTCTTTTATAAGTTCAACATTTCTTTTTCTAAAATCTTCATAAAGCTCTAACAATTCATTGTGGGTCAAATTTTTTGGGTCATATGGATCATAATCTTCAGGTGCTTTTGGCAAAGCTCTTCTTAAAATTGGTATTTTTTTAATTTGATTTCTATTGTTATCTGCTATACCATTAAAATTATTTTTTATAATAAGAGCTAAACCTCCTAAAATTATTACAATTACAATAGCTAAAGCTGTAAGAAATGCAAGTAGCCCAAATAAGAAATTGTTTTTGTTTTTTCCACTATTATCATTTAGCTCTTTATAAAGGTTTTTAATTTTCTTTGCCATTTTTATCTCCTGTTTTAGTGCTTAAATTATCTTATAGTCCTTCAATGTATTTGTAACTTGATATTTCCTCGTTAATTTGCTGCTCTTTTTTAAACTGTTCTTTTAAATATTCTGCATACTTTTTTTCCCGTAATTTATCAATTATTTTTCTTTCTTGTGAAGCTTTTATAAGTTTTTCTCTATATCTATCGACATTATCCTGTGCATTCTTTACATTTACCATCTGAAGCTTAGACTTAGCGTTTAAAAACTCAATATATTTACCATACTTTTGCAAATCCCCTACACTAATACCTTCTTGGGATTTAGCTTTTATACAATGCACAGATGTTTCTTTTTCTTCTTCAATTTTGTTGTAAATTTCTTTCTGTCTTTCATATTCAATAACAGCTTTACCTAAATCATTTTTAAGTCCATCCTCTATTTGTTTTTTTATACTTAGAATTGATTGTAATCTAAATATAAATTTACCCACTCAAACCACCAGCCTCTAAGCCTTTCTACTTTAAAATATTTTTTAGCATTTTGATTACTTCGTCGTATAAGAATTTTTCATCTACTTCCTGTTCAATAAATCCGATTATATTATCTATAACATCTATTGCATAATCAATTTTCTCATTGCTTCCCTTTACATATGCACCAATATTTATAAGGTCTTCAGCATCCTTATATATTGCCATTACTTTTTTTATTTCTGCAGCAATTTTTTTGTGCTCATTAGTTACAATCTCAGGCATAACCCTACTTACACTTGCTAAAACGTCTATTGCAGGATATTGATTTCTATTAGCTAGGCTTCTTGACAAAACAATATGTCCGTCTAGAATCCCCCTGGCAGTATCTGTTACTGGTTCTGTCAAATCATCTCCATCAACTAATACAGTATATAAACCTGTTATTGAACCTTTATCAGAATTACCTGCCCTTTCTAATAATTTTGGAAGAACGGCAAAAACTGAAGGTGTATATCCTCTTGACACTGGGGGTTCTCCTATTGCCAGCCCCACTTCCCTTTGTGCCATTGCAAATCTGGTCAAAGAATCCATCAAAAGCAATACATCTTTTCCTTGGTCTCTAAAATATTCTGCAACAGCTGTAGCCACTAATGCACCCTTTAATCTCACTAATGCAGGCTGATCGGAAGTTGCTACCACTACAACTGATCTTTTTAATCCTTCTTTTTGCAAATCCTTTTCTATAAATTCCCGTACCTCTCTTCCACGCTCTCCAATTAGGGCAATGACGTTAACATCGGCTTTTGCATTTCTTGCTATCATACCCATAAGTGTACTTTTACCTACACCACTTCCCGCAAATATACCCACTCTTTGACCCTTTCCCACTGTCAAAAGACCATCTATTGTCTTTATACCTAAAGGCAAAGGGTCTTTTATTCTGTTTCTATCCAAAGGTAATGGCGGTGAATTGTCAACGGGATAAAAGCACTCTGGCTTAATATCTCCTTCATTGTCAATAGGGTTTCCCATTCCGTCAATAACTCTTCCCACTAAGTTTTTTCCTACTTCTACTCGCAAAAAGTCTCCTGTTGAAAATACTGTACTTCCCTGACCAATTCCACTCATGTCTCCTAAGGGCATCAAAAGCACTTTATTATCTTTAAAACCAACCACTTCAGCCATTATAGTTTTTCTTTGACCTTTTATTTTGCAAAGTTCACCTATATTAACTTCCGGACCAATAGACTCTATTGTAAGCCCTACAACTTTTGAAACTTTTCCGGTACACTCAATAAAGTCACTATTGTCTAAAACTTTTTGGTACTTTAAAAGATTTATACTTGACATAATGGCTCCTTTTTATATAATTAAACTTATTTTAAGATTTTTTCCCAATAAGTTTAATAAAAGTATCCTCAATTTTTTTAAGTTTTGTAGAAACCCCTGCATCCACTGTTCCATAAGAGGTTTCAATTATACAATCTCCTGCTTTTAAAGAAGAATCTTTTTTTATATCAAGTTTTCCTACTCCATCTGTCAAAGAAAGAATTTTTTCTCTGTTTTTGACTACAAAATCATGGTCTGAGGGAGCAACTTTAATTGTAATATCTTCTTTATTAGAACATTTTTCAAATCCTTTCCTTAGCACTTCTAAAATATTTTCTTTATTTAAAGATACTTGTTCACCTATAACTTTTTTTGCAATGTCTAAAATCACATTTACAGCATCTTTTTCAACTCCATTTAAAAGCTCCCTATATTCTTCCTCTGCATTCTTTTTTATGTCCTCTGCTTCTTCTATTAAATTTTCATACTGCCTTTTAGCCTCTTCATAACCTTGATTAAAACCTTCTTTTCTTGCCTCATCTTCAATAGACTTTTTTAACTTATCTCCTTCTCTTTGGGCTACTTCAATAAGCTTAACTGCTTCGCTCTCTGCTTCTTTAATAATAGCCTCTGCTTCCTCTCTTGCTCTGTCTATAATTTCATCATAAGACTTAGTTTCTTTTATATCATCTACATTTGGCATTACATCAAATTTTAAATTGTTTGCTTTTTTAATATTATTGTAATTAACCGGTCCTTTTATCTGTATAGGAACACCAACACTTATTTGGCTGCTTTTAAATATCCTATTATACAAAGACTTCGTCCCCTCCTCCTCTAGAAATTACTATTTCACCTGCATCCTCAAGTTTCCTTATGATGTTAACAATCTTCTGCTGTGCTTCTTCAATATCTTTAAGTCGCATAGGCCCCATAAATTCTATTTCCTCTTTAATCATTTCAGCCATACGTTTAGATAAGTTAGCGTATATTTTGTTTTTAACTTCTTCCGACACTGGTCCTTTTAATGCAATTGCCAGCTGAGTATTTTCAACTTCTCTTAAGAACCTTTGAATTGCACGTGGATCCAATGTAATAATATCTTCAAATACAAACATTCTTTTCTTAATTTCCTCTGCTAGATTTGTATCTTCTATTTCTAGAGTTTCCATTATATTCTTTTCAGTTCCTCTATCCACATTATTTAATATATCTACTATTGCCTGCACACCACCTGCAGCAGTAAAATCTTCTGTAACAAGGGCAGACAATTTCTTTTCTAGCACCCTTTCAACTTCTTTTATTACTTCTGGAGATGTTCTGTCCATTATAGCAATTCTTCTTGTTACATCTGCCTGCTTTTCCTGGGGAAGTGCTGCAAGTACGACAGATGCCTGTTGTGGTCTTAAGTAAGCTAAAATTAAAGCTATTGTTTGAGGATGTTCGTTTTGAATAAAATTAAGAAGCTGTGAAGGATCTGCTTTCCTAACAAAATCAAAAGGTCTTACTTGAAGAGACACTGTAAGTTTATTTAGTACATCTAAGGCCTTTTGTGTCCCAAGAGCCTTTTCAAGTATTTCTTTTGCATAACTAATTCCTCCCTCAGCAATATACTCCTGAGCAAGACAAATTTGATAGAACTCTTCCAAAACCTTTTCCTTTTGTTCTGGACTTACAGTTCTTATATTGGCTATTTCTAAAGTAAGCTGCTCTATTTCCTCTTCCTTAAGATATTTAAATATATCCGCAGACCTTTCTGGTCCTAATGCAATAAGCAGCATTGCAGCTTTTTCTCTGCCTGTCAAGTCTGTTTTTGTTCCTCTATGAGTCACTATGTACTACCCCCAAACTTTATCTATAGTTATTGGTTTAACTTTTAATAGTTCCTTAATCATAATCATCAGAAAACCAGTTTCTCAAAAGATTTGCAACTGCATCTGGTTTTTCTTTAATAAATTTCTCAATTTGCTTTTTAACTTCTGAACTTTCTTGAAGGTTAATTTCTGGGAGTTCTTCCTCAGATACAGTAAAATCTGGCCCATCTGCTGTAGCAAGTTCTGGCACAAACTCCATATCCTCTTCCTTTCTCCTAGGCATAACCCCAATCATTAACGCAATTATAAGCAAAATCATTAATATGAAAAATCCATATGTATCAATAAATCTCTTTAATCTGTCACCCCACGCCTCTATGATTTCTTCTTCAGGAGCTAGAGGATATTTGCTCACTGAGATTCTCGAAGCTGGTATTCCAGTGGCATTACTCACATCTTTTGTAAACTGTTCTATAAATTCAGAAGTAATGTTACTATCATCAGCAACCCTTTGCCCATACCAAAGTGCTACAGTCATTGAAGATTTTTCAGGATTTAGTGTTCCTATTGCTTTTTCTTGTTGAGTTAAGGTTTCAGTAAATGCTCTATTTATTATTTCAGTTTTCTTTTCATATGAAGAATTTTCTCCCCCATCCATAGGGTATTCAGGTATCTCTCCTACTCCTGGGTTAGAATCCATACCTGGTGCAACATTTCCTCCGCTGCCATTTTCTAAAACCTCTTTAGTTGTCTGACTGCTTACAATTGCTTCATCAATATCTGTAGGCTTTCCTATTTCATTTTTTTTTGTTGATATCTGATCAAAGTCTAAAACTGGATTGGCAACAACACTTATAAAGTCATAGTTGTTAGAACGTCCTGAATATAGGTTTTTTATATTGCGTTCCATATCTTCTTTTACCTTAGCAGTAAGTTTATATTGATTAGATGGAACATTGATTCCTTGTTCCATATCGGAATTTAAAATATTAAAATTGTTATCTACCACAGTTACATTTTTAGGTTCTAATCCTTCAATGGAAGATGACACAACACGAATAATTCCATTTACCTGTTCAGGAGTAATTTCTCCTTTTGGTGTAATTCTTACATATGCTGTTGCTTCATTGCTTGAGCTTCCTGAAAAAAACATAGAATCTTCAGGTAAAGCTAAATCTACATCTGCATCTTTTACATTATCAAACATTTTAAGCTTGGCAACAAGACTACTTCTTTTGAAATTTTGCCATAGCTGTTTTTTATCACTTTCGGTAGAACTTATACTAAGTAAATTCCAAGCATCCTCAAAAGTCATTCCTGTAGAAGTTAATCCAGAAGAAGCAATTGCAAATTCTGCCTTGTTTTTATCCTTTGAATCTACCATTAATCTTCCTCTGTCCCCATGTTTATACTTAATATTCTTTTCCGTCAAAACAGTTTCTATTTCCTGAGCATCTTTATAATCCTCAACCACCATAAGGGGAACATAAGTTGTTCTGGTAAGGATAATTATACCTACTGTAAAAACAACCAAAAGAATAACAGAGGATATTAGAATTCTATTTCTTTGAGATTTATCGAGTTTTTTCCACAACTCATTTATTTGATTTTGCAACTTAGAAAGTGCTTCTGGCATGAATACACCACCTTTTAACGGTTATTCATCATTGGTAAACTTAATTTTAAATCTGCATTCTCATTATTTCATTATATGCATCTAAAATTTTATTCCTTATCTGCATTGTAAACTGAAGAGCTATTTCTGATTTTTCAGCTGCAATCATAACTTGGTGAATGTTATCTGTTTTTCCTGCCGCAAAGTCTTCAGTTAATATTTGAGATTCTTTTTCAAGATCACTGACTCTTTTAAGGGCATTACTTAAATACTCACCAAAATTTCCTATTATATTTTCATTGGATTTATTTTTCATAAGACTTGTACCTGAAACAGATCCAAATTCTCTTCCTATAGAATTAACAATTCTTATATCCATTAATCTTCCTCCTTAAAGCTATAAAAATAGATGTTGCAAAGTACATTATCTTCCAATTTCTAAGGCTTTCACTGCCATGTTTTTAGAAGTGTTTATTGCTGTTACATTTGCTTCATATGCCCTTGTAGCTGATATCATATTTACCATTTCAGTAATAACATCAACATTTGGCATCATCACATATCCATTTTCATCAGCTTCTGGATGGCCTGGATCGTACATTCTCTTAAAGGGTGTCATGTCCTCTACAATCCGCGAAACCCTCACACCTTTGCCTGCTGGATTGGCAGCATCTAAATACTCAGCAAAAGGAGAACCTGGAGATTTTTCTTCAAATATAACAGTTCTTCTCCTATAAGGTTCACCATTTTCAGTCCTTGTAGTATTTACATTAGCAATGTTTTGGGAAATTGTATCCATTCTAAGTCTTTGGGCTGTGAGTCCTGACGCTCCTATATCAAGAGACCTGAAGTATCCCATTTATCATCTTCTCCCTTCGTTTATTACAGACTTTATCCTACGAAAATCAGAACTTATTCTTTGAATCAGTGTGTCGTATTTAATTGAATTTTTAGCAAGTAGTACCATTTCGCTATCTATATCTACATTATTACCGTCAAGCCTCATATCAAAATTGCTTTTATCTTCTCCTACTTTTATTTCAATATCATCAAAATTTCTTTCACCAATAGATATATGCCTATTGTCTGTTTTTGTACCTCTAATACTATTTCTTCCTAAGGAATCATTAAGATACTCTTCAAAAGCCACTGTTTTCCTTTTATAATTAGGGGTATCAACATTAGATATGTTTTGAGAAATAGCTTCGTTCCTAAGTAATGATGCATCTAGTGTTTTTTCTATTGGCATAGTACGATACAATATTCTTTCAAGCACCTGAAAACACCTCCTCGGATATTCTAAAGGAATTGCATAAAATTTGTTTTAAATTTAGATACAAAGTTAATACTACATAAAATACTTTAACATATTTAGTTTTTTAAAGAATTAACAAAATTATAATGTGACTTAAGAACGCATTTACACTGAAAAAACTTAAGAATAGCTAAAAAATAACCTCCAGCTTATAATACTGCAATTTATTTTTTAGCCATCCTAAATATTACAAATTAAGACTTTCTGAACTGTTAAATGAAAAATTTTTAATGAATTTTAATTTTTTCAAGCCTTAAAGCTAATAATTAAGGTAATTTTCCATAAAGGCCAACAACCTTATAATGATATTATCACAATTTTTTTTAAATTTCAACAGTAAAATTTAAAAAAACTTGAAAAATAACAACAAATTATATGATAAAGTTAGGTATAAAAGCCTATTAATGCCCTTTTGACAAACTTTTAACATTATTAAGAGCTCTCATTGAGATTTCATAATTTCGTTTTCTTTTATCCTTTATTTTCACATCCAGATCATCCATTAAACCAAAATTTACATTCATAGGTTGAAAATTTTGTATGTTTTTATCTGATATATAATGACTAAGCCCACCTATTGCTGTAGTTGTTGGAAATATAACATTGTCCTTTTTTAGTACATCCATAGAAGCATTTATTCCTGCCACTAAGCCCGAGGATGCAGATTCAACATACCCTTCAACACCTGTAATCTGGCCTGCAAAATATATATTGGATTTGTCTTTTAGTCTGTAAACAGAATCTAAAAGTTTAGGTGAATTTATGAAAGTGTTTCTATGCATAACCCCATACCTTACAAATTCAGAATTTTCAAGACCAGGTATCATGCTAAATACTCTTTTTTGTTCTGGCCATTTTAATTGTGTCTGAAATCCTACTATATTATAAAGAGTACCTGAAGTATTATCCTGCCTTAATTGAACAACAGCATATGCTTCTTTGCCTGTTGATGGATTAACTAGTCCTACAGGCTTTAATGGACCAAACCTTAAAGTGTCAACTCCTCTTTTTGCCATTCTTTCTACAGGCATGCACCCTTCAAAAATCATATCTTTTTCAAACTCTTTAGCATCTGCTACCTGAGCATTTATCAGCTCATTCCAAAAGGCATCATATTCTTCTTTTGTCATAGGACAATTTATATAATCATCTGTACCTTTATTATATCTTGCTGCCTTAAAAGCCTTATTCATATCAATAGAATCAAATGTAACAATTGGCGCAGCTGCATCAAGATAGTAAAGATAATTCCCACCAATTAGAGTTTCAATGGCATTTGTAAGCATTTTTGAAGTTAAAGGACCAGTGGCTATTATAGTTATTCCTTCTTTTTGTATACCCTTCACTTCTTCATTTATTACCTCTATATTTGGGTTGTTTTTAATATACTCTGTCACCAGCTTGGAAAACTCTTCTCTGTCCACAGCTAGAGCCCCACCTGCTGGAACTTTTGTCTCATCTGCACATTTCATTATTAAAGAATCTAGAATTCTCATTTCTTCTTTTAAAAGTCCAACAGCATTTTCAAGCTGGTTTGAACGAAGCGAATTACTACAAACAAGCTCTGCAAAAGTATCTAAATTATGAGCCGGTGAAAATGACAAGGGCTTCATCTCATATAGTTTTACCTTTATTCCTCTTTTAGCAATTTGCCAAGCAGCTTCACATCCAGCAAGTCCTGCTCCTATTACATTTACATAATCAGTCATATTAAAATCCCTACTTTTTTTTCTTTTCTTCTTCTCCAGTTTTGGTAAAATCACATTGTTCGTTACTACATTTAAACTGTGCCTTTTTTCCTGAATACTTTTTAGTTAAGAAATTACCACACTCAGGACATTTTTCTTTAGAAGGTTTTTCCCATGTCATAAAATTACATTCCGGATTGTTTTCACAGCCTAAATACTTTTTGCCTTTTTTAGTTTTTTTAACATATACTTTGCCTTTACATTTAGGACAAGTCACCCCTGCATCTTCTAAAATAGGTTTTGCATTTCTGCATTCTGGAAAACCTGGACAGGCTAGGAATTTCCCATACCTTCCTAACTTTATAACCATATTTCTGCCACATTTTTCACAAATCTCTTCTGTAACTTCATCCGGCACTTCAATGTTTCCGATTTTTTCTTCAGCTTCCTCTAATACGGGGACAAACTGATCATAAAAGTTTCTAATAATATCTACCCATTCTTTATCCCCTTCTTCTATATCGTCTAGCTTTTTTTCCATTTGAACTGTAAATTCTATATCAACAATATCAGAAAAATATTTTTTCATAATATCATTTACTATTTTCCCCAACTCTGTAGGCATCAAAGCCTTAGACTCTTTTACTACATATCCTCTAGATTGAATTGTTGAAATTGTAGGTGCATAGGTACTAGGTCTTCCAATTCCCCTTTCCTCTAAAGCCTTCACCAATGTTGCCTCGGTATATCTTGAAGGGGGTTGAGTAAAATGCTGTTTAGGATTAATGCTCTTTTGCTTTAGAACTTCACCTTCAGAAAGTTCTGGTAATGCAGAATTTTCTTCTTCCTCTTCATTATCCTTAATTTCTTTATATAGCACTAGAAATCCTTTAAATTTAATTGTTGAACCTCTTCCTTTAAATACATATCCTCCTGCGTTGATATCCGCACTTACAGTATCATAAATAGCAGAAGCCATCTGACTTGCAACAAATCTTTCCCATATAAGCTTATAAAGTCTGTACTGTTCTCTTGATAAGGAATCCTTTATGTCATCTGGTTGGATATTCACATCTGTAGGCCTTATACACTCATGTGCATCCTGGGATTTTGATTTGCTTTTATATATTCTCTTTTCACTGGGTAGATATTTATTGCCAAATTTCCCTTCTATATAGCTCTTTGTTTGCTGCAATGCCTCGTTTGATATCCTTGTAGAATCTGTACGAATATAAGTAATAAGCCCTGTAGTACCAATACCTTTAATGTTAATTCCTTCATATAATTGTTGAGCTACAATCATGGTTTTTTTGGTGGAAAAACCAAGTTTTCTAGATGCATCTTGCTGCATTGTACTTGTTATAAAAGGTGCTACAGGCAGCTTTTTCTTTTCCGCTTTTTTAATTTTTCCTACTACAAACTTTTCTTTTTTTATTTCATTTAATACTTTATTTACTTCTTCTTCACTTTTTAATTCAAGTTTTTTCTTATCCGTTCCATAAAACTTTGCGTTAAAAGGTGTTTTCTCCTTTTCTTTTTTAAGTTCAGCTGTTATACTCCAATACTCATCTGGTATAAAATTTTCTATTTCTTCTTCTCTATCACAAATAAGCCTTGTTGCTACCGACTGAACTCTTCCTGCACTTAATCCTTTTTTAACTTTTTTCCATAAAAGAGGACTTATTTTATACCCCACTATTCTATCTAAAATTCTCCTAGCTTGCTGGGCATTAACTAATGACATATCTATTTCCCTAGGAGCTTTTATTGCATTTTTAACTGCATTTTTTGTTATTTCATTAAAAGTTATTCTACATTTTTCAGTATCATTTAATTTAAGTAAATATGCCAAATGCCAAGAAATTGCTTCTCCTTCCCTATCCGGGTCAGTTGCAAGATATATTTTTTTAGCATTTTTTGCTTCTTTTTTTAGCTTTGCAATTACTTCTCCCTTTCCTCTTATGGTAATGTACTTAGGTTCAAAATGATTTTCTATATCAATTCCTATTTGACTTTTAGGAAGATCTCTCACATGCCCTACAGAAGCAACTATTTTATAGCCCTTCCCTAAAAATTTTCCAATTGTATTTGCCTTTGCAGGTGATTCCACAATAACTAATTTATCAGCCATCTTTTTCCTCCAGTTAAAATTATCCGATAACAATATATTATTATAATATTATATATTGTCATTACTCAAGTAAATATTAATATTTTAATTTGTATATCTTTCCAGGGAGCTGTTCTACTATCCCTTTTAACTCTAACA
>DUVG01000010.1 GCA_012841175.1 Clostridium sp. | reverse complement strand
AGTTTAAAGTAACATTAGGTACTAAGCTTCCAGGAAAAACTGTTGTTGTAAAAATTACTGACGTAGAAGATACAGCTCTACACCCAAATAAACTGTCAGAATACAAAGCAACAATAGAAATAACTGATAAAACTGCTCCAGAAGTGACAAAAGTAAGTTTTGATACAAAAGTTATTAATAAAGGAAAAGAGAATGAAAAAACAGTTGTTAATAATTTATACTTCTTCTTTAGCGAAGATGTAACAAACACAGCTCTTGACAAGAACAACTATAAAATAATGGCTGTAAGTGGAGCTTTAACAAGCTTTGAAAATGCACCAAGATTCCATGACGGTAGTAGAGTTGTTAAAATAGAACTTACTGATAAAGAAGCAGAACGTTTTACTACCGATGACGATGTATTAGGCGGCGATGACTTATTTGTTGAAAAGATTCAAGACAAAGCAGGAAATGCTATGGCAGGTCAGATTTATAAAAAAGAAATAAAAGCCACTGATGATGATGCTCCTATAGTAGAGTCTATTGAAGCTACAGCAAAAGACAAATTAGTTATAACATTTGACCAACGTCTAGTAGGTGGAAATAATATACCAAAGGATATATTCGAAGTATCCATTGGTGGTGACGAGGCCCCAGCGAAGAATAACTCAATATCCGTATCAGTAAATGATGATGGAAATACAGTTGTAACTCTTACTATTAATAAAAACATTAATGCTGATGCAAGTAACGTTATCCTAGTTATAGAAAACGATGGAGAAGAAAAATATTTAAAGAACACCTTTGGAGTACCAGCAGTAGGAGGTACATTCCCTAGTGAAGAAGTTGATATTGCTGACAAAATAGCTCCTTCAATCGAAAAAATAATAGCCGAAGATGGTAAAGTCACAGATGTTCTTGATATAAAAGCAACAGTTGGATCAAGGGAGATTACAGTTGAATTTGATGAAGGTATAAAAAATACTTCATTATCAAGCAGAACTTTTTCAGTTAATGATTATACTGTAGAAAGTGTATCATCTGGCGAAGATGATAGCAGTACAGTAACAATAACTCTAACAAAAGAAGTTAAAGATGTTAATACGATTAGATTAACTCAAAACCAACCAGTAGAAGACGTGGTTGGAAATGAGTTCAAACTTGATAAACAAGTTACTGTTGATGTAGAGCCTGTCGACGGAGACTAATACAATTAACCTTTTAAACTGATAAATAAACTTTATCAGTAAAGTAAGGAAATGCATAAATAACTCTTGGCAGGTCATGAGAGCAAAAGCTCTCATGACGCCAGGAGTTTGTTTTTTTAACACAAAAAAATAAGAGGCAGTTTTTTATATCCTAAATTAAGATATGAAAAATTGCCTCTTACCTTTTCACGTTTAAATGGCACATTTCGTAAACTTCTTACCTTCACATGAATTGAAATTAGAATCTTGACCTACAACCTTATTAAACCTAGACAATACCTTGTCCAGCCTTTGGCTATAGTGTAAAACTTCCTTGTCAAGCAAATCGTAGTTTTTCTGCTCTATAAGCTGATTTAGCCTAAGATGCATTTTTGTAATAAGAACGTACATTAATTCTTTAGACATGATTTGCAGCCCCCTTTAAGAGTTTTTTAAGAAAGCTACTTACATAAGATAGAATAACTATAACTTGGACATCCACCTTTTTCTATTATATCATAAATTACGCTAATTACAATAATTTTTATAATATTAATGTATATATTTATAAAATATCTTAGCACAAAGTTTTGATTTTATACCAAAACAGATAAACAAAATCAAGCAGGATATATTATATATAGAACAAAAAAGAATATTATGGTGCTATTGCTGTAAAATATATATTCTTTTTTTTAATATAAATGTTATAATTGAAAATAGAGAGAAAACATCATTTAAAATAAAAAAGAAAAGGGTGGTTCTTATGGACGAGAAAATTCTTATAGTGGATGATGAAAAAAATATTGTTGATATCCTTAAATTTAATTTAACCAAGGAAGGATTTACAACAGT
>DUVG01000083.1 GCA_012841175.1 Clostridium sp. | reverse complement strand
TCTCTAAAATATTTTCTTTAGAATCTACAAGATCTTTTGAAACAAATGCATTTATATGATTGTAGTGCTTTTCAGAAGTTAATCTTTCTATACAGGCCTTTTCTATAATATCTTCAGTTAAAACTTTACCCACACATATCCCTCCTCTATTTTACTTCTATAGTTCCGTTCATAAGTCTTGGTAAGAGTAAGTCACGCTGCTTGATTAAGTTTTGGTTTTGTTTTAATAGATTATTTATACTTTCTTGAATAATAGTTATATTTTTATTAAATTTAGTTAGTATAATTTCATTAGGTATAATAATTTTTATTTTATTCAATTTTGTTATTGTTAAAGCACTTTGAGAAGTCCCTATCGTAGAGCTTTTTATCTGCTGTTGTCCAAAATCAGAGCATATCCAAGCATACAGGTATGATGAAAATTCTATTTTGCTACTGGCTTGTATCCAAGTAAGATTACCATCTTTAAAATAAAAAGGATCATCTTCTTTTATTAACATAGGTATTCCAATAGTACCAACAGAAGTTAACAAAATATCACCAATTTGAGGAACTCCAAAATTATCTTTTATTTCTTCATATCTTTCTTCAGCAATAAATAGTTCAGTTGAAATAAAATTGCCTTTCGATAATTCAATAACTTCTTTAGAGCGATAAAACGGTATTCCATTTTCAACATATTCTTTAGAATAAATTCTCTTGCTAGAAGTTACATTAACCAAATCTCCAACTCTTTTTACTTCCCATCCTTCAGGTATTCCTTTTATAAATTTAGTGTTTTCATGTCCTGGAAATCTCATTCTTACAAACCATTCTTTATATATTTCTTCTGCTGTTTTTTCTAGAATTTCTATTCTTCTATTATTGTTTTCTATTAATTCATCATAGGTTGAAAGAACATCCGCTATTTTTTCTTGGGTTTCTAGGTCTGGGATTTGGAGTTTCAACTTATGAGCTAAATTCCTATTTAAACCTGGTACAGCTGCATCATTATTATATTCTTCTAATTTCAATGTAGTCAAAAGGTAATATATAAATTTTAAATCTGATTGTTTATCAACAGAATCTATAAAAAATGCTGTATCAATCGCAAAAAAAGGCTTATCTGAATAATAAACAGTTCCAACACTTCCTTTTCTCCCGATAATTATCCCTTTATTTGCCAACATATCATCAGAATATCCGCAGTGTCCACCCGAAGAATAAACATCATATTTGCCTGTTATACGTTCTTTAGCTACCTTAGATTTTCCATATTTAAAAGGTGCGATCTCTTCTAATTTAACTTCTCGCCATGTCGTATTCTTCAAACTGCCCCATGTTCTATTAGTTAAATCTCTCCATTTATTCATACTCAATCACCAATTTATCTAAATTTACCTCTATCTTGCTTTCTAATTCCTTAGCTTCCTCATTTAACTTCTTAAACTCATCATTGAGTCCAGATAGCTCTTCTTTAAATTCTTCTGCTGTCATACCATCATCTTCTATAACTACACCTACATATCTACCTGGATTAAGTGAATAGTCTTGGTCTATTATCCCGTCTTCTCCTTGGAGTTTTGCTACTTTACATAGACCTATTACATCTTCATATTTCCCTTCCGGGAATCTTTCTTGAAGCCAGTCTATTTGTTTTTGGAAATACTTTTTTTCTTCTTCACTTTCTGCTTTATCCCTAGAGTCTTCATATTCCTTTATAAGTTCATAAAAACTTTCTGAATCTCCTTCATAAAGTCTTGTTATAATAGATAGGTTTTTAATTTGTTCATCTGAAAACTTCCTAAGAGCCCTATCTACTTGGGTAAATATATTTCTTGCATCTATAAAAAGAATTTCATCTTTTTTCTCTTTTCCCTTATCAAAAAACCAAAGGGTAGCAGGAAGGGTTACTGTTATAAACATGTTAGACGGAAGGG
>DUVG01000082.1 GCA_012841175.1 Clostridium sp. | reverse complement strand
TTCTGTTCAGTACATTTACAAGGACACTGCCAGCATCTTCATTTAATACAAATGCTCCTGTTGTAAAATCTTCACCGTTGGCTAAAGTGTCAAGTATCTGGATTATCTCAGTTTTTATCTCTGCCAATCCATTGGTTAATAGTTTTAGTATTTTCTCTGTATTTTTTAAACTTTCCTTTTGTTCCTCAAGTAGACGACAAATATACTGAATAATATCATCACAATTATCATATTTGTATGGTTTGTCACATTTCTTGCCTTTTTTGCACTTTGGTTCGCACTTGTCACATTTACCACAATCATTTACTGACATTTCACTCCAAAAATAACGATTATTACCTGATTTGTCTGACTTATTTTTGTCCATAAAATATCCACCTCCACAAATACAAATTACTATCTACTACTATATTATGTTATGTAAACTGAATGTGTTACTGTTTATAAAATATTTTTCATGGCACTATATATGTATAATATAAAATACAAAAGTGCCACATCAGCAAAATCTGTGTGGCACTTTATTAAATCTAAGTTTAAATTTATTCTATTGTTCAATAATAGTTCCAGGAGCCAGATTTGGATTTAAATATACCTTTGGTGAAGTACTTATTATTCTATCTATTTTATACCTGTTATTTGACAAAGGAATTGCTATGATTTTTTCACCTAAATATTCTAGCTCAACGTACTCATTCTCTTTAATTTGATTACTAAAATTCCCAAATACAATTTCAACTGGCACTATAGAGTATAAAATCATTGTAGCTCCTCCTTGCGCCTGTGTAGTTTTCCGCTTTTGTTAAGCTCAATTAATTCATATAATTTTTCTAATGCATTAAATAGACCACCTGTCTCATTAATTATTCCCTTTTTAACAGCTTCATCTCCAAAAAGAATAGTCCCTACATCATTGGCAAGTTCTCCTGTCTTAAGCATCAGCTCTCTAAAACCCTCCTGGGATATATTCGAGTTTTTGGAAACAAATTTTACAACTCTTTCCTGCATTTTGTCAAAATACTCATAAGTCTGTGGAACACCTATAACCATTCCATTTAATCGTATAGGATGTATTGTCATTGTTGCTGAAGGTGCTATAAATGAATACTTTGTTGCAACTGCCATTGGTACTCCTATGCTATGACCTCCTCCTAATACCAATGAGACACTTGGCTTTGACATGCTAGCAATCATTTCAGCTATTGCAAGACCTGCTTCTACATCTCCACCAACAGTGTTTAAAATAAGCATAAGAGCATCTATTTCATCACTTTCCTCAATTGCAACTAGTTGAGGAATTACATGTTCATATTTTGTAGTCTTGTTCTGTGGAGGCAAAACAACATGTCCCTCAATCTGACCAATAACAGTAAGACAGTGTATATTACCTTTAGAGCTTGAAATTCTAGATTTCCCCAACTCTTTTATTTCATTAATGTCTATATTATTTTTCTCCTGACTAGTATCTGTAACTGATGATTTATTAAAAACATTATTCTTTTCCAATTTACCACATCTCCAATATGTATAAATTTAAGCTATTAATAGTATTGTTTTTTATTTAAAAAAAATACCACAAAAAACACTCTCCTTATTTAGGTAGAGTGTTTTTTATATTTTACTTATTCATTATTATTTTCGTTTTCTGATTTTTCTTCACTAATGTCTTCAATAACAACCTCTTCTTTTATATTTACTTCAGATGTTTTATAAACTTCATTAAGTTTTATGCTGCTAACCTTTAAATCTCCTTCTTCACCATCTAGCGTAACAACGTAATCGTAGTAGTATAAACTTTCATCATCAAATCCTAAATTACTTGTCTTTTCTGCACCTGCTACAAATCTTACAATATAAACTTTATTTTTTTGTGAATACGCTGGATGTACATTTATACTAAATGCTTTAAAATCTATTAATCTTTTCATACCTGCTTGTAAAGGAAAAGCTAATATATTGAATTTATCCCTGTAGTCATCATCAACAACCAATAATTCTTTTCCTTCGGCTTTATTAATACCTATTGAAGATATAAAATCCATAAAATCCAAGTAGTCGAGTTCCCAACTATTTCTGAGTAGTGCCATTCTCTCTCTATTTATAGTTAGCAAATTATTAAAAAATGCTTTTATTAATGCTCCTTCTCTTTCGTATATACTTTTTTCATTAGAAACACTTAAATTAAGATAAGGAAGCCTATCTATAAAATCATTATTCAATATGTGGATTCTATCTTTTAACTTCGTCCTATAATTAGCCTCAGTCTGAGTCAAAATTTTATATGACGCACCTTCACTAACAACCTCTACATCATATTTAAGTCGAACTTTAATCCTGTCAAATTCTTTTTCTATTGCCCCTTCGTCAAAACCATCTATTTTTTTATATATTTGCATTCCTTCGTTATCTTCTAATGGAACAAGTTCATAATTATCGTAAAAAACATCTAAAGGTAATCCCTTAGCCACTGCATCAACTTTTACATAATAAACAAATGAATCACCACTTGTTCCTATATAAGAAGCATCAATCATTGGAGTTTCATTATTATTGCTTAAAAGTTCATAATCCAAAATAACAAGGTTACCGAATTCAACCATCCTCGGCATATGTATTCCTATCTCCGGATTGTTATTTCCTTCCTTTATTGTTCTTTCAGAAATCTGATTAATAACACTTTCTGGTATAATACCTTTTATAAGATTTTCAGTATAATTCTCAGTTGAGTTACTAAAAAGATTTTTAAAATACGTTTTTATAAAATCTTGTGCAACTTTATCTTCCGCCATACTAGTATTTGGATACTCTTTAGGTGGCGGTGGTTTTGGTTCTTCCTCCTTCTTACCAAAAAAGTTACAACCGGTAATACTTGAAATTGACAAAGTTAAAATCATCGTTAAAGTTAATAATCTAAGTTTTTTATTCATTCGCTCCACCCCATAATTATTTTAGAATATATTCCATAAATCTATGCCACTTCTTGACATTTTAGTTAGTAAATTATGTCTAGCAGCTCTATTTAAATAATTACCATCATTATATGTTCTTACTCTATTTTTAGCAGCCTCTTCTATTACATCAGTTTCAGTTTCAAGACCTAGATAAAAATCTACTTTTACAATATCGCCTGAATTAAAAGGATCTATAATCTTAACTCCAGCATAGTCTCCAGCATTTAATTTAGATAAATGCGAATTCACATTACTCAAGTTATCTGAATTCACATCTAATCCATATAGAGGACGTGGGTTAAATCCCCCACCACTACTTTCACCTCCGCCTGCACTAATTATAGAACCTCTAATATCCGCACCTGCTTCTAAAATTACTTTTCCAGTTGTAAATATTATGCCATTAAAAGCACCACTAACTTTTATATCAAGGTTAGGATTAGAATTAAAAATTAAGAAATAATCATTTTCCTTTAAAAAATCTGCTTTAGCATCGCTTACATCTCTAAATCCTTCACACATGGAATAAATATCTTCGCCATAAATTTCTTCATAAATTTCTTTTAAATCTCGTTGACCAGATGGACCACTAGAAATATCAATAACATTTTCATTCCCCAGATATTCACTAGCAGTAACTAAACCACTAAGAGAATCCAATAAATCATTAAACAAAGTTTTACTTGGATTCTTACTGCTCATTATAGTACCAATATTCCAGTCTTGACCTGCACTATCTGGATACTCTCTTTTCAAAAAAACCTGGGTATGATTCATAAGCTTTTCTTCTAACTCATCTATTAGAGCTAACGTATTATCTATAAAATCTTCTTCATTTCCACCTTCATCTACTCCCGCTGCCCAATCTAGACTAGTATATAATATATTTCCATCATTATCGTATATATTATCAATTTGATAAGCAGTTGAGTTGTTTGCGTAAGTAAAATTATTCCCCTTTATATGTGGCAAATTTGCTGAAAATCCATCATTTATTTTTAAAAAGTCATCACCATCGTTACTCTTAATAAAATATGCACTTCCATTTGCAGCCAACTCAAATCCCCATAATCCTGTAATTTTCTTAACCCTATCTCTTTCATTTAAGTTAATTATACTACTAATATCTCTTCCTTTAATAGTATTTAACAGAGAATTCATATTCGCTATTGAATTTTCAAAATTTAAATTACCACCATTTTTGACATTAGCAACTGGGTAAAGTTGGATTAAATTAGAAAACCCGGCAAAATATACACTGGGATTATCTTTATAAAATTCAAAAGTTTTTCTCAAGTCAACATGATACTGCGTTCCATCAAAAATCTGTTCTTCAATTGAGTTACGCTCAGGCCAATCATAAAGCCTATAAAATGGTGCATCTGCACGATGGCTTCTTTCCCATAAGGCAGCAGCATCCTCTATTCCAGTTATTGCTTCTCCTGTCTCTGGATCTATTCTCATTGTTGACCCAGGAACAATTACATCACCATTTATGACAACGGTTGAGCGTTTTGACTTTTCTGATAAAAAATTGTGAATGGGTGCACTATTTACTATTGCACTTGAAGCCTCATGAGTTTTGTATTCTGTATTATGACTTAAGCCTATGAAGCTTCCATTAATTAGAATAACTGAGTTTTCAGCGTTAATTTCTAGGTCACCAAATGTATATGCATTTCTGTGTACTAAAATATCACTGTCATGCCCAAAGGTTTGTATAGTTTGTGCTATAGCATCTCTATGTACATGTATTTTACTACCATCCTCTTCCAGATATTTTCCAGTCCTTATAAAACTTCTTACATATGCATTCCCCATTAAATTAAGTCTCATATTATTTAATGCATATATTCCCCCATAGAAGTATTGTTTTTGACTCTCAGTTGTAGCTGGGAAAGAACCAAAAACGTTTACATCTCCTATTATATTAGCCGTAAATTCACTTAAACTTGCTCCGTTACCTTCTGCCCAAAGGTCTCCTAATGTTATTATGGCATGTTCTAATTTAAAACCATCATCAGGTGGCAGTGGAAAACTAAATTCTTCTTTAGAATATACTTCTTGATTTCCAGCTCTGTAGAAGGTATCATCCTTACCAAAAAAAGCTTTTACAATTATTTCGATAGTCATATAAAGTCTGTCATCTCTTATGGATAAAAGTGATGCATCATCTATATATCCTAAATGATCAACATGCACCTCAGCAGGTTGGTTTCCATCTATAACATTAAACTCCACAATAATATCTGAACCATCAATAAATCCATATTCTTCGTCAAGTTCTTTCTTAATTTCTTCAATTATATAATCTGCATATGCATTAATATTGGCATTTGTAACTACACCTTCAAAACCATTTGCTATATCTTCCTTGTTTGAGAATTTATCAATAATTCCAAATAATATTTCAATGGCTGAATGACCTGAATAATAAGTAATATCTACATTATTTTGTCTCTTTGCATTTACAAGGCTTTGAAAAGCGTAATCAACTAAAAGCATACTAAGCAACATTAAAACAGTTGTTATAATTACCACATTAACAAGAGCAGCACCTTTTTCACTCTTAAATAATTTATACATTTGCTTCTCCTCCTCCCTGTTTAATCTTCCCTTCTATAAACTGCTATGGAAAAAGAGCTCTGAACACCTTCTTCACTTTCTTTATAAATTTCAACATCAACATAGAAGCTATTTGGATATTTAGAACCTTCACTATGATCATATTTAACAATGAAATAAAAGTCTCCAATATTAAATTCAGAATTATGAACAGTTAATTTTGGACTCTCTTCTAAATCTGGATCATCTATTAAATAATCATATATATAATAAGGTGTATCACTACTGTCTTTTATTGAATGATCTTTACCTTGAATATTATTACTTATCTGCTCTTTTATAGTCCAAGTAACTGTATTAGCATCTATCTGTTCATCAGTTATCTGTCTGAGTATAAGAGAATTCATAAATCCAACTGACAGTGGTACCGCTGTTAACGCTAAAATAGAAAGTGCTATTATAACTTCTATAAGCGTCATTCCTTTTTTATTTTTTAATAATTTATACATTATATCACCACCATTATATTACAATTAAATTCTCTGCTTCACTATTTCTATATATATGATTGCCGTTTCTATCAATTAAATGAACTCTTCTTACTTTATCATTATTTTTAACTCTTATCTGCTTTCCAGAATTGTTGGTAATTTTTACGTTAGCACGTAAATTTTCGTTTTCTGGAACATCAGTTGGAAAATCGGCATTAATTTCAATATTTATAACATCATTGTAAACATTTCCCTGATAACTAGTCTGCCTAAACGCAGTAGTGCTAGTGGCATTATATGCAATTGCATCGAAAACTAAATCCAATTCCATTAGTCCTTGCATTTTTTCACCAAGCATTTTACCTGTTTCACGGTCTCTTATGGTTACGTTAGGACCACCTGCATAAAAACTTTTTAAGGTAATAGTTATATCTTTATGAAAAGCAGGTGTAGCATTTTCGCTACCCCCGCCTGTTCTTCTATCCCTTTCATCTCCTAATGCTAGTGTTGGCCCTGCTGGAAACTTAGGTTCAAGTGTAAATGCAAAACCACCACCTTCATCAAATCTGTTAAATCTCTTTTTACTAAACTCATATATTGTATTAATATTTCCTTCATCTAAAGCATGAAGATTAACAGATAAAGTTATAGTATACATTTCTGCTAAAGGATTTTTCTTTTCTACATCATCCTCATCATCTTCAGCTGCTACTGTCAGTATTTCTCTCATAGGTTTAATATCAAAACTAGGAACTCTAATTTTTCTTGAACCACCTTCTAAAAAATCAATTAGATTTAAAATTTCTCCAAAAGTCAAATCTGCTGAAAAATCAATTTTAAACTCGTAAAAAGCAGTTTTACTTTCTGAAGATTCTCTCTCAACAGGAGGATTTATATTTACATCTTTTAAACTATTACCAAACATCTTATCTAGTTTATCAACATACTCAATACTATCTGATATATTTGCCTCAGCCATGAGAAACTCATTTAATCTTTCATCTCTAACTGTTTTAATTTGAACTTCTCTTTTTAATGTTTCAATATTTGCAAGGTCTTGGTCAAGTTCATTCTTTATCGCTTTTTTAGAGTTGATTTCAAGTGATAAACGCTCAAATTCCGGACTAAACTTATTAACCCATAAAAACCTATAGTATACAATTGCATATAAAATACCAAAAACAAAAATTAAAATAAGTACTTTTCCTCTGTTACTTTTCATATCCCTCATGCTCCCCCTTTGCCTACTTTTATTGTCACTTGAAAAATACCACTCTCATCAAAAGATATTCTACCACTTTGAGTAAGCAAACTCACTCTATTAACAGCTGCAAGAAATTCTGCAAAAGCTACATTATCATATGCAATACCTGTTACATCAGCTTTATTATTATTAAATTTAATATTTGTTATTGCTACAGTTGAAGGAGCTGCATTGTATATTGCCGTTATTACTTCACTAACTGGATTGCTCATACTATCGATAGTATTAATTACATCTGCTTTAGAATCTAGAACTGCGTTGATATCAGATAGTTGGCTGTTTACCTGCCTTACTATGTCATACTTCTCACTTTCTATTTCCTTTACAAGGCTTTCTAGTTCTTGCTCTTTTTGTTTAATACCAAGCATCGGAGTCACAATGCTAATAGCTATTAACACAAGTGCAACTACTAATCCTAACACCAATCTAATTGGTGAACCTTCTCCCCTAGCTGGATGGGCGTATTCAGTTTCTTTAATTTCTTCTGGAAGCAGATTTATATCCTTCACTGTTTTTAGTCCCCCTTTTATAATTCAGTATCTTCAATATTCACAAATTTATATTTAACAGAAAACTCTGTTGTTATCACTTTCTTAATATTACTTCCTTTATTTACGATTTTATCATTTTCAAGTGGTTTAACATTTAGCTTTAAAGTTTTGTCAAAATTAAAATACTCAAAACTACTTTCATCAACATCTAAATCTTTCACAATATTATATTCACCAGCACCCCCATTTTCTAAAACAAGCCCTTCATCAGCAAATTTCCATTCGTGATAATCATGGTCACCATAATTATCAGCGTTTATATCTTCTATATTTATAACAGGATTAGAAGAAGAAAAAACAAACACTACCCTCTCAACATCATACCTACCTAAGTCTTCTTCACCAAAAACAATCACTTTTTTTGCTCTTCCCACATCACGTCTTATCTGAGCAATAGCATCATTAACTTTATATTGCTGATCTATATAATTTGTTCCTCCAACATAAGTATTTAATCCACCTATAAAGATTGAAAAAAGAATTGGACTCATAATCCCAATTATAGCAAGGGTTATTAATAATTCAATTAAAGAAACACCTTTAGTATTAAATTTTTTAAGCACAAGCACCCACCTAGTATCCATATAAATTCACTCCTCTAGAAGGAAAACAATTTCTGCTCCTTAGAGCTGTTAATGTAGCACTACATAAACATCGCCAATATATCCCATAATATATCCTATCTAGTTTTTATTTAAAATACTATTTTATATCTTTAAAATAAATTTGTTTTACAGCAAAGACGACAAATAACTTTTGTAATTATTGCCTGGCTGGATTAAACCAGCCAGGCTTAATGTTTTATTATTCGTCGCCACCGCCACCTTCGTCACCGTCTCCTTTGGCACCTTCTCCAACCTTTCCAACATCATCATTCTTTACAGTAACGTTAACTTTTTTTTCATCATCAGTCGGTTTAACATCTGCTTTTCCAAGAGCTGAATAAACTGTAATCTCATAACCTTTGTGACCATCCCATTGTGGTTTATAATTCTCATAACTAGCCGTTACTCCTTCTGGTGGAACAAGATAAGGTCCATAAGATTTACCGTCAATATCTACTTTCTTTTGAAGTGCTACAATTAAAGCTTCTGACGTACCACTACCATCTTTAACACCTATCTCTT
>DUVG01000081.1 GCA_012841175.1 Clostridium sp. | reverse complement strand
TATGTTTAAAACACATATGTTTTGCACTTAAGGGGGATATGTAAATGTTTTGGGATTTATTTTTTAGAAAAACTTCAATGGTTTGCATTGACGTAGGGTATAGGAATATAAAGGTAGTTGAAGTTTCGGTAAGAAAAAACAATAATATTTTTATTGAGAATTACGGAATAGTTTCAACTCCTCCAGACTGTATTAAAAATGGTGCAATATATGATGTAGAAAGGGTTTTAAGAGTTATTAAAGCCGTTATTAAAGAAGAGGGTATGAAGGCAAAAAATGCTAAGATCATTATGTCTGGTACAAATATTATTACCCGAATTTATATGATAGACAAATTAGACGGTGAAAGTGAAGATTTTACAATTAAAAACAGTATGCCTAATTTTCTTCCTGTTGATATTGATAATTACAGAGTTGATTATAAGCTTCTTCAAACTGTTAGGGACAATAACAAAGAAAAATATAAGGTTTTTGTTACTGCAGTTCCTCGCAAAATTTTAGAAAGTTATATAGAAGTTTTGCAAGGCCTTGATTTAAAGCCTTTAGCAGTTGATATACCAGCAAATAGTACTGCTAAGTTTTTTAACAGAGATATTTATACAAAGGACATGGAGGAATATTACTCAAAGAGAAGACATAAAAATGTTCAAAGTGATACTTTTGCAGTGCTGGATTTTGGTTCAGAAACAACTATAGTTAACTTTTTGAAAGATAGAGTTTTAGAGTTTAATAAAGTTATTCTATCAGGAAGTTCAAACATAGACAACCATATAGCAAATGAGATGAACATTAGTCTTCAAGAAGCTGAAAGATTAAAGAAAACTTATGGGATGACACAGCCAGGCAGTGTTTCTAAAAGAGACCATGTTATAACCTATGGTAAAGTAAGTAACTTTATAGAAAGACTTGTGAGGCAGATTGTTAAATGCTTTGAATTTTACATTGATAGATGTTATGGTTCACCAATTTCTAAGATTTTTATCATTGGTGGGGGTTCACAATTAAGTGGATTAGACCAATACTTATTTTCAGTGTTTAAAGTTCCGGTATATCCTGTGGGACTTCTTAATTTAAAGGGTGTTGAACTAAAAAAGAATCTTGATAAAGAAAAACTTAATTATTTGATAAACTCTGTAGGAATTTCACTTTAATAAAGAAAATTAAGAAATAAAGTTTTCTCAAATGATATTTATATAAGTGCAAAACCGTTAATAAGTTATGTATGAAAAGTACCTGAAGTAATAGGTGCTTTTTTAAAATAAAATGATCTATTTTAAAAGCATAAAGAGTAGTGGATTTTTTTAAAACATCTATAGTATAATTAATAGAGAACATTTATTTAGGGAGTGGATTATAGTGAATGATAAATCAATAAAAAGTATTTTAGTTATATTAGTTGCAATTGCCTTGGTGATTGTTGCTATAAAGTTAATTGGAAAGCTAATAGGAATTCTTTTCCCAATTGCTGTTGTAATTGTTGCTGCGTACATAGTATATAGACTTATGACAGGTAAAAAACTTTTTTAAAAACTAACTTTAAAATGTAAATGCTAATAAATTGAATTTTTTTATAATAAAAAATTTATGGTGTATGTT
>DUVG01000080.1 GCA_012841175.1 Clostridium sp. | reverse complement strand
CACGTTCACAAAGCATAATATTATTATTTCCAGCCTCCTCTAGCTTTCTTACAACGTTCACCATATCCCAAGGAGCAAGGAACTGTGCTTTCTTAACATTAATTAGCTTTCCAGTCTTTGCTGCGGCAACCAAAAGATCTGTTTGTCGGCACAAGAATGCTGGGATCTGAATAAGATCACATACTTGAGCTACTTTTTCTGCTTGCCATGGTTCATGAATATCTGTAGCCATCTTTAATCCATAAGTATTTTTAATTTTTTTTAGAATACGAAGCCCTTCATCAATTCCTAGCCCTCTATAAGCATCAATGCTTGTTCTGTTTGCTTTATCAAAAGAAGCTTTAAAGTAATAATCAAGATCTAGTTTCTCTACAATTCCTTTAAGAGTTTCTGCAATCATCATTGCATTTTCTTCAGTCTCAATAACACAAGGTCCTGCAATCAAAACAAATTTACTCATTTCCAATTCCCTCCGCTTCTGCTAGTCTGCAAGCTAAATCGTAATCCTTTTTCTCGTCGATATCTAAAGCTTCAATTCCAGACACTTCCTGAATATATGGGTTAAATCCTATTCGTCTATTATGCACTGTAAATATTTCTTTCTTAAACATAAAAAATGCACTTGTTTCCACCCAAATAGGATCAATATCCTGTGTACGAGGTATGTCATTTAAATCATAATTAATAGGTTTCCCTTGATACCAAGCAAAAGTCTGTATGCGTTCAGCTGAAAAAGCAGAATCATTTTGTCCAGAAATAATGTGAGACAATGCTTTCTCTATTGAGGAAGTCTTAATGAATGGTGACGTAGTGTGTGCTAAAACATATATATCTGCATCTACTTCATTAATAAAGTTTCTGTATATATCAAACCCCTTAACTAAATCTCCATCCAACCATTTTTCTCTTTGCTTAAACAGCGTTCCTTGTGGAAGATACTGTGTTACAGCTTCATCACTACAATATACATACACCTCATCAATGCACTTGACTTGAATTAAAGAATTGCAAATATGCCAGCAAAGTGGATGACCTGCAATCGGAAGAATATTCTTATGTGGTAACCTTTGAGAATTTAATTTTATAGGTACTAAAGCTACTGTTTTCATTTTTCTCCTCCTACACGGTATTATCATATGATTACCTTTATTACTTTGAAATTATCAATAACAAAAACTTCAAAAACCTATCTATAAGCTAGTTATTGTACTCTTTTCCACAATCTGAATAAAGATTTTCATGGCTTTAAAATAGTATTTGTTTTTAGAAAAACCTCTTCTATAGTATGGTATTCTTCTTTTTGCCAGCAACATAGCCGATTATTTCTCGATAAATGGATTTATTATGTGACAGACTCTCCAGCAATAACCTACTTTAACATAGGTTAATTCGCATACCGCCACTTTTAGCTTATCTCTATTTTCAAAGTCTCTATCTATAAAGTTAACGATATTTTCCCTAGAAGTAGTGCAACTTTAATTAAAATTTCATTTTTCATATCAAGTTGTTTTACTTTACTTCTTCTGAACTATTATCATTTGCATAAAGAACTGTATATTATTTACACCTCATAACCCATTATCTTATCTTATTGTTGATCAAGCTATATCATACTGCTCCTTAATTTTCAATAGGTATAATTATCCGGGTTGCAATCTTTTACAATTTATTTCTTAAAATTTTCATCATAATATTCTTTCTTGAGTTTCTACTCATAAATTATACCATGTTCACAAAAATACTTTCATATTTAGTTTGATCTAAAACTAATAAGCATTTTTTTAATTTTCTTTTTATTAATAAAAAAGGCTGTAACTACTATCATTACAATTAAAAAACGTATCAGCAACATTTCATAAGTAAGAGTAATTAAAAATGAACTACTTATTAATATAACGGATAATAATACAAT
>DUVG01000079.1 GCA_012841175.1 Clostridium sp. | reverse complement strand
TAGAAGCGGCAGGTGGAGATGCTCAAAAAGCAGTAATGCTTATGGTAGCTGACAAACTTCCTGAACTAATAAAAACACAAGTAGAAGCAGTTAAAGGAATTAAAATTGATAAAGTTACTGTTTGGGATAGTATGGGCAATGGAAAAGGCACTCCTTCAACAGCTAATTTTCTTTCTGGTATGTTAAAGTCTATTCCACCTTTAAAAGACTTGTTTAATATGGCTGGAATGGAACTACCTGATTATTTAGAAGGTGGAAAAAAAGAGACTGAAAATGCAGAAATACGTTACACCCTAGATGAAAGTAGTGAAAACTTTCAGGAAAAAGATATTGAGGAAAATTTACAGGAAAATTCAGATAAAAACTTAAAAGAAGAAGCTTTGAAAAACCCTAATGTGTTTTAGTCCCTGTTTGAGTATAAGGAAGTGAAGTATGACTATACAATTTTGCATAAAAACCCTTCGCACATCTTTAGATGCATTTCAAATCTATAAGCTTATTGCAAAGGGTGAAGATTACATCTTTTTAGACAGCTCAAAAAAAGAACTGCCCTATGGTGGTTATAGCATAATTGGTGCAAATCCGTTTCTAACGGTAAAGTATGAAAATAACTGTATTTATGAAAAAGCTAGTGGGGAACTTTTTTCCCCACTAGCCACACATAAAAACATATTTGATTACTTAAAGGAAAAAATACAAAAATACAAGCTCAATAATCCTACAGACCTACCTTTTATAGGAGGGGCTATAGGATATTTTAGTTATGATTTTGGATGCCGTCTTAAACGCATTACAATGCCATCAGAGCAAGTAGCTGCAATTCCCGAAGTATACTTTGTTTTTTATGACAATGCTATTATTATTGACCACACCACTGAGCAGGTATCCATTACAGGACTTGGAGTTTTACAAGATGCCAAAAAAAGTGTTGACTCCTTAATGTGTGAGATACAAAGAAGCAAATGTAATGAAAAAAAACAAGGAATTTTTGAAAACTCAACACATACACCATTTTTCAAATCCCGTTTTTCTAAAAAAGACTATATAAAGGCAATTGAAAAAATGCAAGATTATATCCATAAAGGTGATATTGGTCTTGCTAATATGACTCATACTTTCTCTAGCGTTTTTCAAAATAATCCTCAAAGTACCTATGAGAATTTAAGAAGGGTAAACCCTGCTCCATTTTCGGCATATTTGCCTTTAGATGGATTTCATGTTTTGTGTTCATCACCAGAAAGATTTTTAAAGGTACAAAATGGAGATGTTGAAACACGCCCTATTAAAGGTACCATTCCAAGGGGACAAACACCACAAGAGGATGAGATTAATAGACGTATTTTAGAAAACAGTGAAAAAGATAAAGCGGAACTGGCAATGATTACTGAATTAGAAAAAAACAACCTGAAGAAAGTATGTAAACCAGATACGGTAACGGTTAGGGAGCTATTTAAGATTGAAACTTTTGCCACTGTTTTTCATTTGGTATCCACTATAGTTGGCACCTTAAAGAATAATTGTACCTCTGTAGACTGTATGGAAGCAATGTTTCCCGGCGGTTCCATTACTGGTGCTCCAAAGATCAGATCTATGGAGATTATTTCTGAATTAGAAAGAAATCAAAGAAGTCTATATACAGGGTCAATTGGTTATTTGGGATTTGATGGAAATGCAGATTTTAATGTTGTCATTCGCAGCATTTTAATAAAAGATAATTATGCACATATTGGAGTGGGTGGCGGTATCACCAGCCAATCAAACCCTCAGTGGGAGTACAATGAAACCATTGCAAAAGCTATTGCCCTTTTTAACAGCTTAAAAGCAGAGTATTTTGTTTAGAATCTCTGGTGGAGGTATTTATGAAAGGAAAAAATGAATTTTTAAAAGATGAAATTATATT
>DUVG01000078.1 GCA_012841175.1 Clostridium sp. | reverse complement strand
GCCCAGTCGTACAATAGAGCAAAAACACCTAGTCTTTCTGGTCCAATAAAAGATTTTGGTCTGATAACAGGAACACACATGCCCTTTTTTCTATATTTTTCACAAACCTTCTCAGCTTCAATTTTTGCCTCTCCATAAGGTCCTACTCCAATTAATTCATCCTCTTCCACCAGTGGATGATGATCTGGAATCCCATAAACAGCAGTAGATGAAATAAATATTACTCTTTCTATGCCTTTTTTAAATGATTCAGACAGAACCATTTCAGTTCCACCTATATCTGTAGAATATATATCTTCCTTTAAATATAGCGGCAATGCAGCTGCACCATGTACCACTATATCAACATCTTCTAAAGACTTCTCTACTGCTTTTTGGTCTCTTACATCACCTGTTACTATTCTAATTTTGTCTTTCATATCCTCATAATCAAAATCCATTATGTCAAGGGAAGTTACTTCATGCCCCTTTTCAACTAAAAAGCGAATAAGATTTATTCCTAAAAAACCAGCTCCACCTGTAACTAAATATCTCATATCTATCCCCTCAAATCTTCTTTATTAATAAATCATTAATATTATACTATATACATATAATTATGTACATGGTGATAAAACACATGTTTAATAGGGTTTTTATAAGTCTTTACATTAAATTTTCTGAACTTTAATATACTTTTATTATAATATGTTTTTTTATTTTTACATCTTTTTTTAAAAATATGCCTAAAAAAAGAGCTAACAAACCGAATATCTATAATGAGGTATAAATATTATCCCTAAATCTCTAAAAAATTTTTCAATATATGTATTTTATAAAATTATACGAAAAGGAGGAATACCTTGTGAAAGGAATGGTTGTTGAGAAGGGAAAAGAATATGCAATAGTGCTGAACACCAATGGGCAATTCTTAGAAATTAAAAACTCTCAAGAATTCAACATAGGCTATGAAATTGATATTCCTCTTAAAAAAAAGATAGGCTTTAAAACAATTATGGCAATTGCAGCTGTATTTATAATAATAGTTGGATTATCAATAGCTTTTTGCAATTGTCATTAATTATATCTACAACAACCTTATTAATTAGTTTACATTTATAATTGCCTGTGAAGCATCTTCTACTGGAAAAACGTCACAAGTCATATTCTCAGGATAAATTTCAATTCTGTAACCTTTATGATTTTCCCACCGAATGGCAAAATTATCCAGTGAAGGGGTGCTTCCTTCTTTAGGAGTAAGTAGAGAGGTAAATTCTTCACCACTTTTATCACAGATTATTGTGCCCTGTAAAGCTAAAATCAACATAGATGAATCTTTTTTATCTCCAATCTTATCCTTATTATAAGTAAGATGCTCTAATTTTGCATCCTCTGTTAAAAAAATGTACGCCTCAATTGCTCTTTCAATAAGATCTGCATTCTTATAATCAACTTTTTGACGACTACTATTAATAACTCCTGTTAAAGTCAAAAATGCAATTGCTGAAATTATTCCTAAAATTGCAATTACAATAAGCAATTCTATGAGACTAAATCCTTTTTCATTTTTTATCATATATTTATCCTCCCTTTAAAACAAACTACATAAAATTATTTAAATTATATAATAGTGTTATATTAAAATTATATAAAATTTTTTTACATAAATTTTTTTACATAAAATAATCACATAAAATCAACAATCGCGCTATATAAACTCAGCAAAAACCATTGCATAATTCATCTTGTAGTAAGTTAATATTTATTATTGT
>DUVG01000077.1 GCA_012841175.1 Clostridium sp. | reverse complement strand
TTACTTTTTAAAATCAAATACTATATATTTATATTACTACATTTTTATTCGTCTTACAATTATTTAATTATCATAAGTCCATAATTATTTTTCTTTGTAAAACTATTTAAATAATAGTTTTTTTATATTTCCCTCCTATCTTTGACATAAAATTTTGTTTAATATATATTTGATATTATGGGACAATATATTAGTTGAAAAAATTTTTAAAAATACAATATTAAAGCACCATCATATAAATAAAGGAGGAATAATTCATGTCATTTATTGAACTTGCTAAAAAAAGATATTCTGTAAGAAGTTATTTGGATAAACCTGTAGAAAAGGAGAAAATACTCCAAGTCCTTGAGGCAGGTAGAATAGCACCATCTGCTGTAAATAAGCAGCCTTGGAATTTTATTGTTATTACCAATGAAGCTACAAAAAGTAAAATAGCAAATACATATCCAAGAGATTGGTTTAAGACTGCTCCTGCCATTATAGTTGTATGCGGAGACCATTCTAAATCATGGAAGAGAAGTGATGGCAAAGATCACTGCGACGTGGACGCTGCCATCGCAATTGATCATATGACCCTTGCAGCTGCCGATATAGGACTTGGTACATGTTGGGTTTGTGCCTTTGATGCAGCAAAGTGCCATGAAGTATTAAATCTTCCTGAAAACTTAGAAGTTATCGCACTTCTTCCCATAGGATACCCAGCTGATACAGCACCTGAAAACAAGAAAAGACTGGATATTTCTGAAATTGTTACCTGGGAAGAATATAGGTAAAAGTTTGCAAAAAAAAGAAATATATCGGGAAAATATATATTGCATTTTTTTAAAATACTTGATATTATATAAATATAATATATAGATATTAATACAAAAATGAACATTTTAAAGAAGCACTCGTGTTTTACAACCTTTTCTGCAATAATTTTAGTGTGATATGTTCTGATTCTTTTCTGCTACTTTCATAATTATCGTTTTAAATAAAAATATTGTTATGATTTCTCTGATATTAATAATCATTTTATGTAAATCTTAAAATAATTATTATATTATTTAAGGAGGAATTTATTATGTCAAAAAAAATTGTGTATGTCATTATTCTAACATTATTGTCTTCCCTTTTGTTTGCTACAAATACACTTGCATATGGGGATCAGGCAAGTTATCAGCAGTTGAATTCTGATTTAATTGCTACAGAAAACAAATCTGAAAATCTTCTACAAAAGACCAATTCTGTTGTTTTTGGTGATCTTAATGGAGATGGATTTGTAAACAGTTTAGACTATACTTTGATAAAACGTTACGTTCTTGGTGAACCAAATTCTTTTACAGAAGATTATATTATTGCAGCAGATTTGAATGGGGATAAATATGTAAGTAGTACTGATTGTGCTTTGTTAAAGCGATATATTCTTGATATATTGCAGCAATTTCCTGTAGAAGCACAGAAACCAACTGAAGGCATAAGTGATGGTTTTATTGAAGGAAACAGTAAATTTGCATTTGACATTTTCAAAGAAATCAGTAAAGATGAAGAAGGTGAAAATATATTCATTTCTCCATTTTGTATTTCAACTGCATTGTCTATACTCTATCAAGGAGCTGGATCTGATACTAAGGAAGAAATGACAAAAGTTTTAGGCTATGAAAGTCTTGAAATTGCAGAGGTTAATAAAAGTTATAAGTATTTATTAAATTATTTTAACCAACTTACTGAAGACGTTAAACTTAAAAACAGCAATTCAATTTGGATTAATTCTTTATTAGGTGATAATATTATTAAAGCTGATTTTATATCTACTAATCAGGATGTATTTAATACATTAGTTGAATCTCGTGACTTTTCCGAAGAAGGCATTGCAGATGAAATAAACAATTGGATTTCAGAAGCTACAGAAGGAAAAATAGACAAGATGCTAGACAAGGTTCCTGCTGAAATGTTGTCATATATTATATCAGCAGTGTATTTTAAAGGAATCTGGACAGAAGAATTTGATGCCGATAGAACAGATATCTCTCGTTTTTACGATGAAGACGGAAACACTGAGAATGTTATGATGATGGCTAAAGAAGGTGAGCTAGAATATGGTGAAGGCGACGGATATAAAGCTGTAAAATTACCTTACGGTGATGGGGAAATGACTATGTACTGTATTCTTCCTGATGAAAATACACCAATAAATGATTTTATTCAGAATATAGACTTACTTAAGTGGAATGAAATTAAAAACAGTATAAGTAAAAATGATGATGTATTGCTTAAATTACCTCGTTTTAAAATAGAATATGCTAAAGACAATAGCGGCAGCTTAAAGGAAAGCTTAAAAGCTTTAGGTATGAAAAAGGCATTCGAAGACGATGCAGACCTTTCTGGTATGTCTGATATAAGTGCCCTTGTTGACGATGTTTTGCACAAAGCGGTAGTGGAAGTAAATGAAAAGGGAACTGAAGCTGCAGGAGTAGTAATAATACCTATAGGCCCAACTTCAGTATTAAGGCCTACCTTTATTGCAAACAGACCATTTGTATTTGTAATTGCAGATGAGGAATATGATACAATACTCTTTATGGGTAAAGTATGTAACGGCTCATTTGATAATTAATAGGTGATATTTAAAAATTAATAATAATAAAACAATCATGCCACCAACTACTAAGTTGGTGGTTTTTTTCCTAAGATAATAAAGAAGTGCACTTTCTTTAGTGCCGTATTTAGTCTTTACTTTATGATACCGGTAGTTATTAATTTAGTGACATTCCTCTAGCGCACAAGAAAAAGCCCTGTAACTAAATAGTTACAGGGCTTTTTCTTGGTGCCGAAGGCCGGACTCGAACCGGCATGGTATTGCTACCGCTGGATTTTGAGTCCAGTGCGTCTGCCAATTTCACCACTTCGGCACTAATTATTAAATCAATGCTTAAAAATTATAACATCTTTATTCTCATTTGACAAGTAGTTTTTATAAAATTTTTATTTTTAGTACTTTACTACGGGAAACTCTTTTATAATCTCTAATATAAATCTCTTCATTAAAATTGCATCATTTGAATTAATAAAACCATCCCCATTTAAATCTGCTGCCTTTTTATAATTTTCAACAGGCAATTCGTCTATCACTTCTAATATGTATCTTCCTAATAAATTATAGTCAATTGAATTAATAACTCCATCTCCATTTAAATCCCCATACAAAATATCTTCTACTGGATCTGGTGTTGGTTCTGGAGTAGGAGTAGGTGTTGGCTCTGGTACTCCACCTGCCCCTCTTATAAGAGCTTTTGCAATCTCTGGATGATACCATGTAAGGCTTCTTCTATTTAAAAGAGCATATGATTCTCCTTTACCCGCCTCATTGTATCCATTATCCCACCAAATCACCGGAATACTTCTTTTTTTCGCTTCCTTTACAAAAAATTCTGCATGTTCAATTCTATCTGACTCATTGTTTTTATTTATAGTACCAAATTCACCTATAACAACTGCCCTTCCATTTTTAATAAACCTATTATAAAGTGCATCTAATTCCCCTGCAAGAGAAGATCTGTCAGAAGAACTCCCCCAACTTGCAGTGCCATTAGCATCCATAGCAAAGAAATATGGAGAATAATTATGTATAGATATAATTATTCTGTCATCATTATTAGGAATAACCAAGTCATTTAATGCAACATCTATAGCAGATGCAGCATGTGCAGGAATCATTATATGCCTTTTTGCATTATTTCCTCCAGTGCTTCTAATTGTGTTTACAGCTGCTAAATTAAAATTATTTATCACTTGACGGTTTTCAGCTGTTCCCCCAGACCATTCATTAGGAGAATTTTCTACCCTAGGCTCATTCATTGTTTCAAATATTAAATAATCACCATAGTCTTTAAAACGGGTTGCAACTTGTTCCCAAATTTTTACAAGTTGT
>DUVG01000076.1 GCA_012841175.1 Clostridium sp. | reverse complement strand
GCAAAGGAGATGTAAGCATTCCTGCCCTTGTAGTTGCACCTATTAAAGTGAATTTAGGAAGATCAAGCCTTATAGAACGGGCACTAGGTCCTTTTCCAATAATTATGTCAAGAGCATAATCTTCCATAGCAGGATATAATATCTCTTCTACACTTCTATTTAGTCTATGAATTTCGTCAATAAATAGTACATCATAATCTCCTAAATTGGTAAGTATAGCTGCCAAATCTCCTGGCCTTTCAAGGGCAGGACCTGAAGTAATGCGTATATTAACCCCAAGTTCAGAGGCAATTATACTTGCAAGTGTTGTTTTTCCTAGACCTGGTGGTCCATATAAAAGCACATGATCTAGTGCCTCATTTCTTCTTTTTGCAGCCTCTATAAATACTATAAGATTTTCTTTTACCTTTGTCTGTCCTATATACTCATCAAGTCTTCTCGGCCTAAGATTTGCCTCTTCAACATCTTCTATATTTAACTTACAACCAACAAGCCTGTCCTCCATCTTATTTTCTACCTCCAAATTTATCTTGTTGTACACCCAAACTTTATCTATTTTGTTTTATCTTCTCTCTAAACCTTTTAAAGCATTTTTTATAATTAACTCTAAGTCCATATCTTCAGAATAAACTTTTAAAACTGTCCTCTCAGCTTCAGCAGCTGTATATCCTAATACCATTAAAGCATTAATAGCTTCAGTTCTTCTTGAACTTTTATCATTTGCATAACTAATTTCATTTTGAGTTATAGATAGGGGTGCTAATTGTTCTTTTTTTATTTTGTCTTTTAATTCCAATATTATTCTTTGAGCAGTTTTATTTCCTATACCCTGAACCTTTGTAAGTGTTTTTATATCATCTGTAATTACAGCAAGTGCAAACTTTGACGGTGAAACTGAAGATAGTACAGAAATAGCCACTTTTGGTCCAACTCCTGAGACTGTTCTTAATAGTTCAAACATCTTCAACTCTTCCCGTGTACTGAACCCATATAGTGCCATAACATCTTCTCTTACATAAAGACTAGTATAAACCTTTACTTCTCCCCCCACAGGCCCTAAATTTTCAAAAGTTAATAAGGGAGTGGTTATTTCATACCCTATACCATTAGCTTCTATAACTATACAATCATTGTATTTGTACTCAAGCTTCCCTTTTATATATGCGTACATCAAAATCCTCCATTCAAAATAATTTAAAGACATTTTCTACCGTACTAAATTTATAATTTTATACGAATTTCCATGACAAATTGCTATTGCTAAAGCATCTGCCACATCATCAGGCTTAGGTATTTTTTTGAGATTTAAAATCATTTTTGTCATTTGCTGTACTTGTGCTTTTTCCGCTCTTCCATAACCCACTACCGACTGTTTTACTTGAAGGGGAGTATATTCAAATACTTCTATATTTGCTCTAGCCGCTGCAAGTACCGCAACTCCTCTGCCCTGTCCAACTGTTAAAGCTGTCTTTATATTTTTATTAAAAAAAAGTTCCTCTATAGAAATGGCATCCGGTGTATATTTTTCAATAATTTCTTCTAATTTATTATAAATACACAATAGTCTTTGGGAAAGATTCATGGTGCTACAAGTTTTAATAGCTCCATAATCTATTGGTGCAAATTTATTACCTTCATAATTTACAACTCCGTATCCTACTATCGCAATTCCAGGGTCAATTCCCATTATCACCATTTAAATTATCATCTCCTGTTATAACAACTTTATTTAAAAGAACATTTATCTCCTCGTTATAATTATACCTTAACATAGAAGTAATCAAAATAAGTTAAATTATAAAATAGCTATATTTTTTAAGAATAGTATGGATATATAATATACTAAAATATATTCTAACATACTTAAGAAGGTATTTGTATAGATACATCAATTATACACAATGGTTATATAATATTTAAGGGAAGCCTATACAAAGCTTCCCTTAAGTGCTATCACTGTCTCATGGACATTTTTAATTTTAATTTGTTTTTCCCTAGTACTTCATTAATATTTGAGATTTGAATTCCTTTTTCTCCAAAGTTTTTGAGTAAATCTCTCTTTATCATTTTCATAAGTTTGTTGTACGAACCTGAAAACCTTCTTCTCAATACCATGGCCATTACCTCACAATATTTTATTATTAAAAATATCATATATCATTTCCCATGTATTGTATAATATTTTCCAAATAACATTTAGAAGGTTTATTTAAAAATATTTAAATTAAAGCTTTAGAGTTATAATTAATGCTGTTTGGCTCTTTTGTCCAATGCTCTTCCTAAACTGTACCAAGAATCCCTCAATTTAAATCTCATTTCCTCTTCAAGAATTCTCTCAATAACATCATTTAATTTTTTTCTCATCTGCACATATTCAACATATTCAAATTCTGGCTTTTTTAACAACTCTTCCATTTCTTCAATCCATTCATTAATATGTTGTGAACCAAGAAATTCTTTGGCTACTTTTTTTTTCATATGAGAAACAACTAGTTTTACAGCTTTTCTTTTAACATCCTCATCTGTCTGAACTTTTCTCTTTCTTTTTTCAGGACTTTTATCAGCACTAGCTTTAGCCATTAAAAAACACTCTCCCTACTATAATATTATTTTAAATATATTTAAGGCAGAATGTACAATCATTCCACCTAAATTAACCTTTCCCTTCACTATAAATAAAAAAGGCTTTTAACTTTAAAGAACTGCATATTGTAGACTACCCCATACAATAATCAGCACGCCCCTATCAAACTGTTTTAGAATACCAACCAAATAGTAGACTCACTATAGGCATAACTTAATATGTCTTATGATTTTTTTTTTAAATAAAAACTCACCTTATATCTCTAAAGTACGGTGCCTCTTTAATAAAGCAAGTAAAAGCAAACCTACTTTATTAAAGAAGTTTATAGTTATGATTATAATACATTTTCTCTTTTAATGCAAATACAAGAAAATTTATTAAATACATCCCAACTTTAGAATAAAATTATCCTTTATTAGAATACTTTTAAAGTTTTAATTTATAAAAGTTTTTAATATGTTATAAGCTCTTTACCATCAAGCTTGTCTAGATCTACATTTTCCTTAAGACTTTCAGGTACTGTTACAGTATTAGCATTTCCATCACTTACATACTGTTCTTCCCTTGAAAGATTTTTTAGCCACCAGGCTAAGTCTGCATCTACTGGATTAATGCCTGATGCTCTCACCCTCTGAATAGAAGAAAGATCAAGGCTTTTGCTAACAGGTGAAAGTGCTGGAGACCATCCTACTTCTAATATTCCCTTGTTCTCATATTCAATACCATCATAAGTTCCACCATACACATATTGCCTTAAACCTTTTTCTGGCCATATCCCAAAAGGCAGTGAGAAACTTGTCATTTTATAGTCAGAAATCAGTTGAAATACTTCTTTTTGGTTTTTACCAATTTGCTCTTGTACTGCATCGACAGTTTTTAATTCTAATAAATTTGCATGTGTATAAGTATGATTACCTATTTCAAATCCTTTATCAACTAAATATTGAAGTCTCTCCTCACGAGTACCTTCCCCTTCAAAGGTGCTATTTCCTAAGTTTATATAGAAAGTTCCCTCCACTCCAAAATCAGGATGAGTCTTGTTAAATTCTTCAATTATACCCACTGCAGATTTTTTATTTGCTACAAGCTTCCCATTTTCTTTCACTAGATTAAATTGACCACTAGTGCCATCATCAAAAGTAAAAACCATTGGTATACAGCCTGCTGGAACTGAAATATTATTATTTAAATAGTCATTCATACTAATTAATCTATAATCCATTTCATAAAGCTCATGAAGAAGTTTTTCAAATTCTTCAAATGTAGTAGTGTATTCTCCTTTATCATAGGTTGTAGGTGTAAATGTTTCTACAAAATTATGAAACATTACAATCATAATTTTTCCTGCTTCGTTAGGCTTGACCACCTCAAGGTCAATTGGCGTTGGTGTTGGTGTTGACTCTGGTGTAGGTTCTGGCGTTTCTTCTTCTATATTTTCATTGTTTTTGCCTGGCAAATTTGTATCCCCTTCAGATACAATATCGCCTCCTCCTTTGTCATTATTGTCTTTAATTTTTTCTCCTGCACATGCTGAAAATGTTATCAATAATAACACACTAAGTAATATAATTAATGCTTTTTTTGTTTTTAATAATGTAATCATATTCATTTCTCCTTGTCTTGGTAGTAAATTTAAAAAACTGCTATTATCTTTTGTATTAAATAATTTTATTAAAATAATTATACCTATATACCCATTATAATTCAAATGAAATTTAAACCTTTAGGACAAACTTTAATGCATATTCCACATACAGAACCTCTTCCAATATGCTTAAATTTTTCCTTCATATAATCACTGCAAGCTTTAGCATCAATAATTGAACTTCTCTCACATCCCACTTCCCATGAAGCCCCAGTAATAGCCATTGCTGGACAGTTTACCACACACTCTTTACATTCTCCACAGCCAGATTTTAATACACTATTTTTAATTGGTATATTCATATCTGTCAAAATAGTTCCTAACCTGACTCTAGGTCCATATTCATTGCTTATAAAAAGTCCACTTTTCCCAATCCATCCTAATCCCGCCATTACCGCTGCTGTTTTATGAGGAAAAATCCCCGAGTATGCATCTTCCATGTCATTGACTGTCTGTGATGCTGGTACCCCTAAAGCTTTATATCCCTTATCTTGTATCAAAAGCTGACCTTTAAGGGTTATTTGATCAATTAGTGTATTTACCGTCCTATAATGATGAAAATATGTGTATGTTGGCTTATCTTCTATCTCATCTATTATAAAATCCGACAATCTTACACCAACTGTAATGGAGTATTTTAACTTTTTTAAACTGTCAGAAAGACTTTTTTCTACATTTGAAAATCCTACAAAACTTGCTCCCCACTCTATTAGCTTATTACTAAGCTCTTTGTGAAACTCCAATAAGTATCACCTCTTTTATTATGCAAAATAAATTAGATTAAAAACATAATAACATATTTAAATTGCTATTTCCATTTTCACAGAAAAATCATAAAAAAGTAATAGGAAATATGTTATAATACACATTATACTTATTTAACTTAATGACTAAAAATATTATTATAAATACATATTTTGCTATATCGAAAGGAGCGTATTTATAAACATGACTATCAACAGGGAACTTGCAGAAAACAAACTCATTCTTCTTTATATAATTGATAAATTAGATATGCCTATAAGCAATCTTCAACTTACTAAAATAGTTATGGAAAACAAATTTATGAACTATTTTATATTTCAACAATTTCTAGATGAATTGTGTGATCTTAAATATATATCCTCAAAAATTACAGATAACAAAACATATTACTCCATCACACCTTCTGGCAAACAAACTTTAGACTATTTTATAAATCATATACCTAAAGGCATAATATTAATTATTAATAATTATATAAGCAACATGCGCAAAAATATACGTAACGAAACACTTATTAAAGCTGATTTCACTCTCGAAAGTGAAAGTGAATTTACTGTTACCTGCCAAATTAGGGAAGATGCTTTTAGCCTTATAGATTTAAAAATATCAGTGGGAACAAAAAGCGATGCTAGAGACATCTGTAAAAATTGGCAAAAGCACTCCCAGACAATATATAGCGAAATAATAGAAAGCCTTATAAAACCTCGTGATTAGCTACTTTAAACCCATTTAGTTAAATAACTATAACTTTATTTTCTTTTGACTCTTTATATAAAACAAATTTGTTTCCTATAACTTGTACAATTTCTGAGTTTGTTTTTTGCGCAACCTCTTCACAAATTTCATAAACCCCTCCTGGGGAATTTTTCAAAACAGTTATTTTGATTAATTCTCTGGCTTCTAATACATCATTTAACTGTTTTATCATATTATCATTAATATTACCTTTCCCCACTTGGAATATAGAATCAATTCCATTAGCTAAACTTTTTAAATAACTTCTCTGTTTGCCAGTTAACATAAAAACACTTCCTTTTTTTTACTTTATTACTTATAGTATTCAAATTCTATATCTTGCACCCTAACAGTATCTCCCTCATTAATTCCCTTTGCTTCTAATGCATCAACTATTCCTTTTTTCCGTATGCTCCTTTGGAAATACTGTAAAGATTCATAATCACCAAAATTGGTTGAAGCAATGAGCCTTTCTATCCACTTTCCTTCAACAACAAAAACGGTATTATCTTTATATACTTTAAAATCTTCTTCATCTGTTTTAGTCTCATATATAAATTGTTCTTCCGGTTTAACTATTACCGTTTCAGGCAATTCTTTAAGCATTTTTGCAGCGTATCCCATAAGTTCCTTAACCCCTTTTGAAGTAGCAGCAGATATAGGAAACACCTTACATCCTCTTGGCTCAATAACTTCTTTAAACTCTTTTAACTTCTCTTCAAAATCTTCTATAATATCTATTTTATTAGCAGCAACTATCTGAGGTCTTTCAGATAATTCTTTATTGTATTTTTTAAGTTCATCATTAATAATTTCAAAATCCTCTAAAGGATCTCTTCCCTCTGAGCCAGATATATCAACCACATGAATTAAAAGCTTTGTTCTTTCAATATGTTTTAAAAACTCATGCCCTAATCCAACACCTTCATGGGCACCCTCTATTATTCCCGGAATATCTGCTAAAACAAAACTATTATCTTTTAAGTCAACGACTCCTAAGTTTGGGGTTATTGTTGTAAAATGATAATTGGCGATTTTAGGTACAGCAGAAGTAACAACAGATAGAATTGTAGATTTTCCCACATTAGGAAATCCAATAAGCCCTACATCTGCCAAAAGTTTTAACTCTAAAATAACAGAAAGCTCTTCTCCTTCTTCTCCCGGTTTAGCGAAATTAGGAACCTGTCTTGTAGGAGTGGCAAAATGCTGATTACCCGCTCCACCTTTACCACCTTTTGCAATGATAACTTTTTCACCGTGTTCTACCATATCCGCAATAATTCTGCCTGTTTCTTCTTCTTTTACTAACGTTCCCGGAGGCACTTTTACTATAAGGTCTTCACCATCTTTCCCAGTTCGGTTGGCTTTTCCTCCATTTTGGCCATCTTCTGCCCTATATTTTCTTTTATACCTAAAATCTTGCAAAGTTCTAAGTCCTGAGTCCACTAGAAAAACTATGCTACCACCTTTACCGCCATCTCCTCCATCTGGACCACCTTTAGGTACATACTTTTCTCGTCGAAAAGACACTGTGCCATTTCCGCCATTTCCAGCTTTAATTTTTATTTTTGCACTATCTATAAACATTATCCCTCAACTCCATATCAGCAATAAAACTTTATTAATCAACTTATTATAGTATTTCTCATATATAAAAATTAAATCTCGGTTGACACCGAGATTTTTAAATTTCTATTTATGCAGGAATAATACTTACTTGTTTTCTGTTTTTACCCAATCTAGAGAACTTAACTCTTCCATCAGAAAGTGCAAAAAGTGTATCATCACTACCTCTGCCAACATTATCACCTGGATGAATTTTTGTTCCTCGCTGTCTTACTAATATATTACCAGCTTTAACTAACTGTCCATCCCCTCTTTTTACACCCAGTCTTTTTGACTCACTATCACGTCCGTTCTTTGAACTACCTACCCCTTTTTTCTGGGCAAATAATTGCAAATTCACTTTCATCATAATCATCGGTCACACCTCCTTATCTAATACCGATACATATTTCCTATATGAAAACTCAATTTGTTTAAATCCTAACACTATAGTTTCTAAAATAATATTAGCAACTTTTCTCTTTTCGTCAGAAATATTTTGTGGTACTGTACACTCCATGTAACCATCTTTTTCTATATAGTCATCTATTCTAACCATATTCTTCATGGCACCCACTGCAGTATATGCTAATGTAGATATTGCTGCACAGACAATATCACTTCCTGGTTCTGAAAAGTCTGCATGACCTTTTACTGTGAACTTTTGGATATTGTTGTTTTTATCTCTGACTACATTGATTTTAATCATTTTTCAAACCTATGCATTAATTTTTTCAATTTTTACTTTTGTATGTGGTTGTCTATGGCCTTGTTTTCTTTTATAGCCTTTTTTAGCTTTAAATTTAAAAACAATTATTTTTTTGTCTTTGCCATGTCCTAGTATTTGACCTGTAACTGTTGCATTTTTTACAAATGGATCTCCAAAATTTGCTTTATCTCCATCTAAAACTGCAAGCACTTTGTCAAAAGTCACGGATGTTCCTTCTTCTCCAGATATCCTATCTAAAAAAAGTACATCTCCTTCTTGAACTTTATACTGTTTTCCACCATTTTCTATTATAGCATACATAAAAACACCTCCCTATCCAGTCTCGCCGATAAAAGGTAGCAATAATAAATACATTTATCATTTGCTTTTTTTAAAACCTGTATCGTGCGGCCACCATAGCATTTTAACATAACAATCCGGCTATGTCAATAAGTTATCTGGATCAATTTCTTTTATAAACATATCTTCATGCTTCACATCTTCTGAAGCTTTTATTACAATTCTTTTATTAAAGGCATTTTCAATTCTAGAAAGATTTCCATCATTTTTGCCTAACAATATTTCTGCCACAGAAGGATGAACTTCTACCTCAATAGCAGATGCAATTGTTTGTGTGAAATACTTTCTTATTTCCTTTTCAACATTTCTTGCAACAGATTCTGATGACAATATCTTTCCTCTTCCTTCACAATAAGGACACTGCTGCATCACAACTGATTCAAATCCCTCTCTTACATTCTTTCTTGTCATTTCTATAAGTCCTAATTTTGTCATATCAACAACAGTGGTTTTGGTTCTGTCCTTTTTTAATGCTTCTTCTAAAATCTTCATTATTTCTACTTTGTGTTCAGCTTCATTCATATCAATAAAATCAATGACAATTATGCCCCCAATATCTCTTAACCTAATCTGTTTTGCAATTTCTTTTGCAGCTTCTTTATTAGTTCTCAAAACAGTATCTTCAAGATTGTTAACCCCAACATACTTTCCTGTATTTACATCAATAACTGTCAGTGCTTCTGTTCTTTCAATAATCAAATATCCACCACATTTAAGCCATATTTTCTTTGCTAATGCTTTTGCAAGCATTGTATCAATTTGATAGCTTTCAAATAAATCTATATTTTTATTAAAATACTCAACTCTTAACTTTAGGGCTGGTGAAATCATCTCAACCCATTCAAGTACTTTATTGTATTCCTTTCTATCATTAATAACAAATCTATCTATATTCCAGGTAAAAATATCTCTTATAGTTCTATAAATTACATTTACATCTTTATGAATACATCGTGGGACAGGTCCTGACTGTTCTTTTTGCTTTATTTTTTTCCACAACTTAACTAAAAAGTTTATATCATTTTTAAAGTCTTCTTCTCTCTTTCCTTCTGAAACTGTCCGTACAATAAGCCCCATATTCTCAGGCTTAATTTTTTCAGCTATTTTTTTGAGTTTAGCTCTTTCATCTTCATCTTCTATCCTTCTAGAAATACCTACATAGTCTGCATTAGGAAGCAGCACCAATTGCCTTCCTGGAAGAGTTATATGAGTTGTAACCCTAGGACCTTTTGTACTAATAGGCTCTTTTTTAACCTGTACAGTTATTTCTTGTCCTGGTCTTAATATCTCTTCAATATTATAACTCCTCACATCGCTATAAACATCTTCTTCATCTTCACTAAATTCTTTTTGTGGAACTGCATCTCTAACATATAAAAAAGCATTTTTCTCATAGCCAATATCTATAAAGGCAGCCTGCATTCCTGGTAAAACACTACTTACTTTACCTCTGTAGATATTTCCTACCAGTCTTTCCGAGTCATTTCTTTCAATAAAGATTTCTACTAATTCCTTATCCTCTAAAAGAGCTACTCTTCTCTCATTTAACCCTACATCAACTATAATTTCACTAACCATTTTTTGACCACCTCATATTGCAATTATTCAATCTAACGGATTTAAAAGCTTGTCTCTACTACCAATAAAAAGGCCTGTTCGATGTATCTTTATAATATCAAAATCAGTATCAAAAATATTATTTAATGCTTCTATTAAAAGCACTGGTTTTAAATTTGCAGAACTTCCTGCACTCAAGAGTGCTGAAAAACAAAAAATATTGTTTTCACTTTGTTTATTTGTTTTGCAAATAAATGCTTTAGTATCTATTGTTTTAATGTCTACACTGTAAATCATTGGTCTTATATCAACATCTTTAATTTTTCTTTTAGTCTGTTTTTTTACAACTATCTCTTCTAGCTTCATAAATCTGTCCATCAAATCTTTTGCTTCATTTAGGTTGAATTTAGCTAAAGTAACTAAAATTTCATATGATGCAGCAACAACAGACGCCATAATGTTTTCTTTTGTCTTTTTTTCTTTTGCATCTATAAGCCTTATTCCTTTAGGAAGACAGTTATTCAACTTGTCCATAAACTCATGAACATTTATAGGTTCTTCAAGTTCTAAATCTAAATACTCTGATTCACTTGTCACTCCTACTGATAAGGGCAATCCAAAAACCAACTGGGGATGTGGATTAAATCCCTTCGAATAAAGTATAGGAATTCCAGACCTTCTTAAAGCTCTTTCAAACACTTTCATTAAATCTAAATGAGAAATAAATTTTACTTCCTCACCACGTATAAATTTTGTTCTAATGCTACTCATTTACAGATACCTCCATTAAAAACTGCAGCTCCACATCCTGTACATTTAACTCTGCAGTTAGGGATAGTTTCTTCTGAGTAAGCCTTTTCATTTTCCCTTTTTAAAAACTCTTTTGTCACACCCACATCTATATGATCCCAAGGGAAAATTTCGTCAAAATCCCTTTTTCTATTTGCATAGAAATGAGGATCTATGCCACATTGCTCAAAAGCCTCCATCCAGCTGTCGAATTTAAAATGTTCCCCCCAGCTGTCAAATTTACACCCCTTTTTAAATGCAGTATAAAGTACTTTTCCAAGCCTTCTATCCCCTCTTGCCAAAACAGCCTCTAAAAAGCTTAAATCCGGGTCATGCCAGCTATATTTTATATATTTACTTTTTATTTTTTCTTTTAAATGCTGTTGTTTTTCCTTTAACATCTCAATACTGTCCTGTGCTTCCCATTGAAAAGGCGTAAAGGGCTTAGGAACAAAAGATGATGTACTTACACCTATGTTAAGTCCCTTTCCTCTTTTATCTTTTGGCGTTT
>DUVG01000075.1 GCA_012841175.1 Clostridium sp. | reverse complement strand
TTTTTGATATATTTCTATAAAAACCTTCACTAATTTCTCTAGAATATTATAAATTTAACAATAAAAATTCTATTTAGTTAATGTATATGGTATATTTGTTTATATATTTAATGGGATTATAGGAGCTTTTAGCCCTCCTTAGGCTTTTTATTCCAAGGTCTTGTTCCCTATTTATATATATACCACTTCCTAACTCGCGTTCACAAAATTTTTGATTAATAAAAGTATAAAGACCTTTTATATCACTATTTGCTTTCTCAATATGAATTACTGCATAGTGATTTTTAATTATTTCTCCAACTGTATAGGCTTCAAATTTTCCATTAACTTTGATCAATGCACCCTTGCAATCTAATTTGCTGTAGTTTTTTAACACTTCTCTATTTGCTAACTTTTCTGGATACATATCAATATTTTCCCCGTCACTTTTATTTAAATACCACTCTTCATCTACCTTCAATGCTTCCCCTATGTAAGTATCATTTAACTCAACATATTCATATTCATATGTTTTTAAAAAGTTATTTATATGATTTCTTTTACTATGATACTTCCTGCCTTTTAAATTTATTAAATCTTCTGATAAATAAATATAATCACTGTTATCTCTGTCATATTCAATTTTTATTTGTCCATCTATATAATTTTCAAAAAACTTCAGCTTACTTTCTTCAACTCTTTTAAATACCAGATTCAAACCTCTTTCATTAAAATATTCCCTTATAGCATTTATAGATGATTTAAACTTTTCAGGAGTATAGCGTCCTATAGGTGCATAGGCAAATGGTTCTCCCTCTTTTGGGAAAGCCATCAAACAGATCATTTCCTCTATTTCAAAAAACTCAAAATTATAAAAATCTCTCCACATAAATAAATTAGTAAAATTCATTTCTGATGCCATAAAATCGCTTTCATTAAAATATTTATCAAATAAACTTTTATGTTCTAATACTATTTTCTTCAGAAAAAAACCTCCCCATCTTTTTTAGCAAATATATTAATAAATTGACTGTATAATAGAAATTAAAAATTCTGTAGCCTTTACTATATCATCAATATTAATTTGTTCTTCTACACTATGAACTTTATCCATCCCAACACTGACATTAACAGCTTTTATACCGTTAGAATTTATAATATTTGTATCGCTTCCTCCTCCAGTTTGTCCTAATTTTAATTCTATCCCTGTTTTTTCAGATGCAGTTTTTAAAATTGATACTATATCTTCACTCTCATCAATGCTATATGCAGGATAAAGATGCTCTATTTTAAAGACAACCTTTCCACCAAATTTATTAGCAGATTCCTTAAAACAACTCTTCATATGCTCTGTCTGTGCTTTTAACTTTTCATTATCTCTACTTCTTGCCTCAGCACGAATCTCAAGATTTTCACATACAATGTTTGTAGCTTCTCCACCTTTTATAGTTCCAATATTAGCAGTTGTCTCATCATCTATCCTTCCTAGTTTCATTTTTGATATGGCATCAGCTGCTATTTCAATTGCACTTATTCCTTTTTCTGGTTCAATCCCTGCATGTACTGCCTTTCCTTTTATCTTTATATCAAATGTATTTTGGGTAGGAGCAGATGTTGCTACAAATCCTATTTCTCCTCCAAGATCCATAACAAATCCATATTTAGCATTTATGGCAGCAAAATCAAGATTTTTTGCTCCTTGCAATCCTATTTCCTCTGCAACGGTAAAAACAATATAAATATCCCCATGATCTATATTTTGTTCTTTTAAAACCCTTACAGCCTCTAATATGCATACAATCCCCCCCACATCATCTCCACCAAGTACAGTGGTTCCATCTGATTTTATAAAACTGCCTTCTAGTTTGGGCTTCTTACCTATGCCTGGTGTAACTGTATCCATATGGGCCATTAAAACTATAGGAGAAACATTTTTATTTCCCTTCAAGGTGCATATAAGGTTTCCCGCATTTCCTCCTATTTTCTTTCCCGCATCATCTTCTTTTACATTTATACCTTCTTTTAGCATTTTTAACTTTAATGCATCTGCCATTTCCCTTTCATATAAAGAGATGCTATCAATTTTTGTTAGTTGAATGAATTCATTTATTATTCTGTCTCTATTAACCATTGATTTCTCTCCTCACCACGTATATTGCGTAAGTTTTCCTTTTAAATTTAAGCTTTTAAAATTATTTTGTCTTAAAGCCTCATACAATATAATTGCAACAGAGTTAGAAAGATTCAAAGACCTTGAATCTTCTCTCATAGGAATCCTAATACATCTATCTTTATTATTGAATAAAATTTCTTCTGGCAGCCCTGCCGTTTCCTTTCCAAATACAATAAAAGCATTTTCAGGATAACTCACATCCACATAAGAATTGACAGCTTTTGTTGTAGCATAAAAGAAAACACCATCACTGTGTTTTTCAGCTAACTGTTTATAGCTTTCATAATATTTTATATTAACTTGGTCCCAATAATCAAGGCCAGCACGTTTTAAATATTTATCATCTACAGAAAACCCCAAAGGTTTAACCATGTGTAAATTAGTACCTGTTGCCGCACATGTTCTGGCAATATTTCCTGCATTTTGTGGTATCTCAGGTTCAACTAAAACTATGTTCATTAGCTATTCTAAGCCCCTTCCAACTCATACTTAAATCTTGTTAATATTATAACATATCCCAAGAGTAGCCACAATTATAACTTACTCCATAATATTTTTTAAGAATTTTTACAGCTAGAATAAGTTTTTGCAGTATTTGTTTTTTTACATTCATCATGAGAATTAAAGAATAGGAAAACAAAGGATTTTCCATAAAGAAAATTAGCTACAGAATTAGCCATAGAATTAATTATTTAACTCAACTTTCGCACATTAAAAATGTGCTGTGAACCTTGAAAATTCAATAGTTTTGGGCAATAAAAAGTACAAGAATCTTCACTTTTATGATATAATAGAAGTGATAAAGCCCTAAAATAAAAC
>DUVG01000074.1 GCA_012841175.1 Clostridium sp. | reverse complement strand
TTAAATCCAACGTCAATAGCACCCTGTATAGTTTTCCCTGTTTTTAATTCTTCCTTTATTCTTTCGAAAATTATTACGTTGGCATCAACACTCATACCCATGGTAAGTATAATACCTCCGATACCTGCAATAGTTAAAGGTATGTTTGAAATTGCAACAACTAAAAGCAAAAGAACAACTTGACCTAAAAGTGCTATACTAGATGACACACCTGGAATTCTATAAACTAAAATCATAAATAGCCATATAAGAATTAACGCAAGTATTCCTGCTTTTATACTTACTTCTAATGCACCTGCCCCTAGTTCAGGAGTTATAAGTCTTATTTCACCTGATTCTAAACTAAATGGAAGGGCACCTGCTGAAATAAGTCCTGCTAACTTACTAGCTTCTTTAACAGTATCTTCTCTAAACCCACTTAGTGTTATCCTTGGGTCTGTGCCCGCAGGAATGGTAGACTGAACTACTGGTGCTGAAACAAATTGTTCATCTAAGAATATAGCTATAGGCTGTCCTATAAGTCTTTCAGTTGCCTCTTGAAATTTCTTTCCAGCTTCACCAGTTAGTTTTAATGCAACGTCCATTTTACCATTTTCTCCTAATGCAGGCCTTGCCTCTAACACATCGTCTCCCTGAATAACAATTCTTCCAGTAGGAAGGTATTCTCCTGTCTCTGGATTAATTGAATCAGTATCCACTTCCTGAAATGTCAATAATGCTGTATCTCCAAGTTCTGCAAGTGCCTCATGGGGATCAAACTTTGTTTCTCCCCTTCTCCAGGGAATTTCAACGATAACTCTTCCTGTACTAGTTTCAGGAATAACCGATCTATCCAAAATTTGTTTGTTGTCCAATCTAAGTTCAATAATTCTTACTATAGTGTTCATCTGGTCATCTGTAGGAGTAACTCCCTCAGGTGGAACCAAAGTAGTACGAACACCACCTCTGATATCAATACCAAATCTGATACTTTCTCTAACATTATTCAATTTAAAATTACTATTAGGGATGTCAACTCCCATAATTGCTATATACGTTAAAAGACCTATTATCAAAACAATTAAGGCGCTTTTAACTCTATCGCCTGCTTTCATCTGTAAAATTCCCCCTTTTTAATTTTGTCCACATGAAGTTATTATATAACTATATTAATATATAAGTCAATATATATAATAAGCTGCGCATGTGGCATCTTAAGGTTTTATAGTAAATGAGTGCCATTTATTATAAGCTTAAATTCCAATCCTAAAAACTTTGCTGCCCTTCTATTCATTGTCATTCTTTCTAAAAAAATTTCAAAATAGTCCATTACAGGGCATATTTTTGTATCTATTTCAAGTTCTAATATTGCATGCATCTTGTAAGCATCAACATAAATTTTTGAGTGTTCTACAGCATAATTTACCCTGTCATGAATATCAAATGTTGTAGTATCGGTATTTCTCACCCTTGTACGGTGAACATCAGACTTATCGGCTAAAATCAAAGCAGCTGATATAGGACTTACTGCTGTACCTGTGTTTTCGTCATGATTACCTATAGCAAGCATAATCTCCCCTGCTTCATAACAGCCCATACCCATTTTTGTTAAAATATTATAAGCAAGTATAGCACCAGAATGAGCATGATCTATCCTATTTACTGCATTTCCAATATCATGGAGATATCCTGCAATTTTTGCAAGTTCTACTTTTCTTTCATTAAAACCCAAAGTCTTTAGTATATCACCTGCAGCAGAAGCAACAAGTCCAACATGTCTGTACGAGTGTTCTGTGTACCCTAGGCCTTTTAGCTGCTTGTCCGCTATTTCAAGAAAAGTTATTACTTCTTCACATTTCTTTACATCTTCTAATGTTACAACTCCCATAAAACCTCCTTTATAATATTAAAATTATTTTTATTCCTCTATTTCTTGAGCTTTTATCCAAAGAGCACATTCAACCCTCTTTTTTTCAAGCTCACAACCCACTTTGTAGGAAATATTTATATCCTTATGGAAATTATATGCATTAGCAGCACATCCACCACTGCAATAAAACTTTGCCCAACATTTTTTGCATTCATCTTTTGTATATATATTGGATTTTTTAAAATAATTCTGAATATTATTATTGACAACTTTCCCTTGTTTTACATTGCCCATTTTAAATTTTTCATTTCCCACAAACTGGTGACATGGATATATGTCCCCTGTAGGAGTTATTGCTAAATATTCATGTCCTGCTCCACAGCCAGTAATTCTTTTTATGATACATGGCCCTTGAGATAAATCTATCATAAAGTGAAAAAAGTTAAACCACCTTCCATCCTTTCTTCTCTTTACATACTCAAAGGCTAATTTTTCATATTCTGAAAAAGCTTTGGGCAAATGTTCTTCTTTTAATTCAAAACCTGCTCCTTCTTCTGATACTACAGGCTCTATGGAAATTTGCTCAAATCCCTCATCTGCCAAGTGCAAAACATCCTCTGAAAAGTCAAGATTTTCACTTGTAAAAGTCCCTCTTACATAGTAATTGTCCTGCTTTCTCATATTTGCAATTTTTTTGTAATTTGGCAATATATCATCATAACAACCTGTACCATCTATCCTTACACGCATTTTATCATTAACTTCTTTTCTTCCATCAATACTTAAAACAACATTGTGCATATTTTCATTTATATACTTCATATTATCTTCATTAAGGGTAAGTCCATTGGTTGTTATGGTAAACCTAAAGTTTTTGTTATATTCTTTTTCCTTCTGCCTTCCATATGCCACAATTTCTTTTACAACATCAAAATTAATCATTGGTTCACCACCAAAAAAATCAACTTCAAGATTTTTTCGGCCTTTAGAGTTTTCAAGTAAAAAATCAATGGCACATATACCTACTTCTTTACTCATCATGGTGCGATCTCCACCAAAATTCCCAGTGGAAGCAAAACAATACTTGCACCTTAAATTACAATCATGGCTAATATGAAGGCATAGAGCTTTTATTACAGATTCAGTCCCAAAAGACGGTACAAAGTTTTCATATGGATCTTTTGAATAGAGAATTCCTTTAGATTTTAGTTCATCAATTTCATTTAAAGCTTCTTCTATATCTTTTTTATCATATTTGTTTGACAGCTTTTTAACAATATCTTCATTTGAATACTCATTATAATAATCTAAAATATCAAATGAAATATCATCAAAAACATGCAATGAACCACTATTAACGTCAACTACCATGTTGCTGCCATGCATTTTATATTTGTGAATCATATCTTTTTATCCCCTCTAAATATACCTTATCCCCTAAAAAGCAATGTATTTTTAATCTACCAATTACAATTATTGAACCCACAATATTTTATCAAACAATTTGTGGGTTCAATACAATATGTAATAAGCTTAAAATACTTATTTGTTTCTCAAAATTTTTTGTTTTATAATTTTTAAGTATTACAATTTTTGAGAAATTACAATTATCTGCTTTCACATTTTTGATTTGCTACTGTACATGAAGTTTTACAAGCTGATTGACAAGATGTCTGACACTCGCCACATCCGCCTTCTTTCATGCTTTCTTTTAATTTACCATTGTTTATAACTTTAATATGTTTCATGTTATACCTCCTATGCTTTAATTAACAGTATTTTTTTTAATTTTAGCACATCTAAAAGCTTATGTAAGCTTCTACTGTGAGTACCTACAGATAGCATTATAGCATAAATTTTAACTATTGAAAAGAATTAAGATACAAATTTAATTGCTAATTTTTTTTAACAATTCATTAAAATAATTAGGCAATGGAGCTTCAAACTCCATATATTCATTTTTTGAAGGATGTACAAATCCCAATACCTTTGCATGAAGTGCCTGACCTTCAAGAGAATATTTCTCGTTTTTTCTACCATAAACACCATCCCCTATAATGGGATATCCAATATAGGACATATGTACACGTATTTGATGGGTCCTCCCGGTTTCTAATGTGGCCTCAATATAGGTTGCCTCTTTAAATCTTTCAATAACCTTAAAGTGAGTTACTGCCCTTTTGCCATTTTTAGTGTCTACAGCCATCTTTTTTCTGTGGACAGGATGCCGTCCAATAGGTGCATCAATTTTTCCAAAGTCTTCTCTTACAACTCCATGAACCACAGTTTCATAAACTCTTTTTATTTCATAATTTTTTAATTTCTCAGAAAGTATTTCATGGGCCTTATTATTTTTTGCCACAACAAGAATCCCTGAAGTGTCTTTGTCAATTCTGTGAACTATCCCCAAACGCATTACTCCGTTTATATCAGACAAATTTTCCCCACAATGTGCCATGAGTGCATTTACCAATGTACCTGAATAATTTCCTGCTGCTGGATGAACAACCATGCCTTTTTGCTTATTAACAACAAGTATATCTTCATCTTCATACAATACTTGAATTTTTATGTCTTCTGCCACAATCTCAGGGTCCTTCTGATCTGGGATGTTTAATATTATACTGTCACCTTCTGCTATCTTATAATTTGGTTTGACGGCATTTCCATTTACCAAAACATTTTTATCCTTCAAAAGCTTTTGAATATATGACCTTGAAAGGTCACTAACTTTATTAGAGAGCCATGCATCAATTCTTATTCCATTTTCTTCTGAATAAAAAACTATTTTTTCCATACTACTCCATTCTAAAACTACAAACTTTTCGCTTCATCTTCTTTATAAATAAAAAATATATAAATTGCTAAAATAGCAGTTCCCACAGTAATAAAAGAATCTGCTACATTAAATGCGGGAAAATTATATGAAAAAATATAAAAATTAAAAAAATCAACTACACCCTCAGGTCTTAGTACTCTGTCAATAAGGTTTCCAATTGCCCCGCCTATAATCATAGAAAGAGCAAGCCTTAATACTTTATTGTTGTTTTTGTACATATAAATAGCCAAAATTATTAATACAATTATAGTCACTATAATAAAAAAAAGTGTTTTTTCCTGCATAATTCCCCATGCAGCACCTTTGTTTCTCCAATGAACAAGATAGAAAAACTTCTCTATCATTGTAATACTATCTCCTAATTCAATATTCATAATTACCAAATATTTTGTAAATTGATCAAGTAAAACTGCAAATATAATTATCAAAATCCAAATCATATTTTTTTAATATCCTCTCTTTATTGTCATTAAAATTATATATGTCTTAGAAGTAACTGTCAACGATAACGTAAAAAAATAAACCCATTTAGACTTAACCAAATGAGTTCATTAAAAAATTCAAACCAATATTTGAAATATACATTTTTTTAATAAATATACTTAAAAAGATACATACCATCTAAAGTAATCATCATATTTTGTCCATACTCCAAGATTTAAATCCCCTTTTATTTTTTTGTTATATAAAGCAGCATCATTATAAAAGTATAACCCTATATATGGAACATCTTGATTTATTATATTTCTTAAATTTGTAAAAAACGCTTTTTTCCTAGTGTAATCATTTTCTTTTATAATAAGTTCTAAATAGCTATCTACAGCTTCCCTGCTATATCCTGCTATATTAAACCCATTTTCTATTTCTTTAGATGAATACAAGAAAG
>DUVG01000073.1 GCA_012841175.1 Clostridium sp. | reverse complement strand
TGGAGGTATTTTAATATCGCCAGGTGCTTGTACGTTTTCTAAATCAAATGTCACCGTAACTGTTCCGCCTTCTGGTACTGTTACTTTATCTGAATAATACAGTTGCGTTCCTTCACCAAATTGTATTCTAAGCCCCATTTCTACTCCGTTATACCTTTCACTTTCAGAAATATATACATCTAACCTCAATTTAGCTTTGGCATTAATTCCCAAAGTTTTCTTATCAGTAAACACCATATTTAAAAACGTATTAACACTTGGAAGTTTCATGGATTTACTTCCATGGGAATACCATTCATCCGTTGGATTTATAGGTTGAGTAATCGACCATATACGATCTCCAGTCACCCAACTGCCTCCAGTCCACTCACCGTATTCTTCCCAATCTTCCAACACATATAAACCTGAAGGTGGTGTTGGTTCGGGCGTTGGTTCTGGTGTCGGCGTCGATTTTACTTCTACTCCTCCGTCTTCATTAGACGTTACTATCATGCCTATTAAGTTGCCGCCTATAAAGGATTCCTCTGTTAGCTTCACTTGGCTGAATCCTATTTCTGCTCCTTCTTTTATTCTTACCCTTATCCTTGCAAACTCTCCGTCTACATTTATTGTTTCACCTGCATATGTGAATTTTATCGTTCCATTGTCACTGTCTATTGTTGTACTAAATCCTCCCGGATTTACTACTATTGCTCCGGTCGTTATTTCTTGCACTTCTATATCTTCCCGATCATAGGTCAATGTAAATTCACAACTACTTACACCATTTTCTGAAGCTCCTTCAAAATATACAGGAACTTCCACCCCTTCTTTTATTTCCCCTTCCACTGTTCCTGTTTTCACTTCTATAGTACTTGGTGTCGTGGTTGGTGTCGGTTCCGATGTCGGGGTCGGTTTCGGCGTTGATGTTGTTACCGGTGTTGACGTCGGTTCTGATGTCGGGGTCGGTTCCGGCGTTGATGTTGATACTGGTGTTGACGTCGGTTCTAATGTCGGGGTCGGTTCCGGCGTTGATGTTGATACTGGTGTTGACGTCGATTCTAATGTCGGGGTCGGTTCCGGCGTTGATGTTGATATTGGTTCCGGTGTCATTACTTCCACTAATGGTGGAGTTGGCGATAAAACCGGTTCCATTGTTTTAACTGGTTGTTGAGTAATTTCCACCGGTACAGGCGTCTGACTTATAATATCTGTATCAATAATAATTTTAGCATCCAACTCAATTTCATTGTCATCAATAATTTCAAATAATTCTTGCACGGATTTTTCTGAAATTAAATCCAAGGACATATCAGACTGTTTATTAGCTGCTAAATAAGTTACATATCTTCCCATTGAAACATTGAGTTCTGATGCTTTTTCTCTTACACTTTTATCTACGATAATACCTTTTGCGCTTACCTTTTCTCCAGATTTATTCAAAACATACTTTGCACTCATCAATTGTTGTACAAGCATTTTCTCATTGGTTATACTGTTTTCAACATTGAGTGCTGCAGACATAAACACAGCCGATTTTTCTTCAAAATATTCTTCATCTCTTAATTTCTGTACCACCATTTCAAAAGCATTAACAAAATATTTTCCTTCTAAATCCATATCTTTGATGTTAAAGTCATCATTGTCATTTAGCAATACTACTTCATTTACTACTCCTTTATCATCTATTGTAAATGAAATACCTGGGTAATTAATGTCTACATCTATGTATGCAAATTCTCCAAGTCCTCTTTGTTTTGCATACCTGATACACGGCTAAATCCTTTCAGATTATCATCTTCTGATGCCTCTTTGCCTTGAGAGTCTGAAATGTGTGCAAAATTAAAGATAATATCTTCTGTGGAAAATTCAACTTCTTCCCCTACAGTCATATTACCCCGTCTTTTAATACGAATAAGTTCATAGTCTTTTACCATTACGATAGCTTCATCGTCTACTATTTTTATTATCTTTCCTTTATACATAAAAAATACACCTCTTATTAGATGTATCGGCAATTAGTAACGCTCCAATTACAGCGTATTGCTTGTAAATTACAGGTTACAGCTTATATTTATACCAAAAAAGTCTACCACATATAAACTTCTTGTGGCAGACTTTTGGTATGCATGTAATGTTCTTGATATAAATGTAATTGTAATGAAGCTTTGGCCAATTATTCTTTACTTCTTCTTTTCAGACGGTATTCACGTCTTTTTTCTGCTTCTTTATTAATTAGTCTTTCTTCTTCTGTTTCTAAAATCAACGGTGGCACTTCTGTAGACTTTCCATCATCACCTAAAGCTACAAAAGATATAAAAGCTTTGTTTGTAAGTATAGTATTTCCTGTCTTCATGTTTTCTGCATAGACCTCTACACTTACCTCCATAGAAGTTCTGCCTACCCAAGTAAGCCTTGCCTTTAATATTACCATCTCTCCTAAGCGTATAGGATGCCTAAAATCAAGGCTGTCTAAGGCAACAGTGGCAACTACTTTATTAGAATGTCTTGATGCAGCCAAAGCACCTGCAATGTCAATCCAGTGCATTAATTGCCCACCTAATAAATTCCCTAAAATGTTTGTATCATTAGGAAGCACTAATTGTGTCATCTCTATTTCAGACTGGCGAGCAGTCTTTCCTTTAATATTATTTTTATGTTCATTTAAAATTTTGTCCATTTATCATTCTCCTTATCTTTATGTCCTATATTAATCTTTCCCTTCTTTTTATATGTTGTATCAAAAAAACGGCAATTCTTTGCCGTTTTGAATTTAAATATATTTAATTTTTAAAAACTTCCCTTAAGATAAGGTTATTCCTACAGAATTTATTAGATAATTAAGTCTTTCACTATCTAATCCTTCATTTATTTTAATACCATCTATGCTAAGCAATCCTATGTGATATACTGGAACTTGTAAAACACTTTCTAAATAAGTACTCAATCCTTTAAGTTGAGAACCACCACCTATAATATAGACTTTCCCAACTTTTTCACCAAAACATCTTTTTTCATAGAACTCAAAACATTGAAATATCTGTTTTATTATTTCGTTTATGACATCTTTTATACTATTATGAATCTTTTCCTGTTCTTCTCCAGAATTCAAATCTAAAGGCGCTAATCCTTGAATCTTTTTAAGTCTTTCTGCTTCATCTAGTTTTTTATTAATGTTTGCAGCAATGGCTTCATCTAAATTACTGCTTCCTCTTAATATAACTTTATTGAATTCCAACACTCTGTCCTTTAATATATTAACTATTGTTGTTTCAGAACCAAAGTCTAAAACAGCAAATGTACTTTGATCAAGCTTTCCATATTTATTTTTCTTAAACCATGTATCACTTTCAGCAATTACTATTTCACGATTAAAAAACTTCGCTGCACTATTAGCAGGGATATCCACCGATATAGGTTTTAATCCTAACTCCACTAATATATCTATGTAACTTTTTATAATACTTTTCAAAACAGCAGTAACAAAAACTTTAACTTTCGGAACTCCATCATCTTTTATCTCTTTTAAAATTTTATAATCAATCTTATGAGCTTCTAGGTCTATAGGCATGCTTTGAGAAATGGTCATTTTCACAGTATTATCTAAGCTCTCTCCTGGAATATTTTCAACCATAAAAACACGAGATATTATGTTAGTACCTGACATAACAATTTTGGCATTTTTAGTCTTCACACCAATATCTTTCATTACTCTTCTTATTTCATTAGTAACTGCATGAACATCCTGAATAGCGCCATTTTTAATAGACCCTTTAGGTGTAGAAGCTATACCAAAATTTTTAATAAAAACCTCGTTACTTCTGCTTACTTCCACCTCAACAATTTTTATGTTTCTAAAACCAATGTCAATACTTAAAAGGTTGTTTTTTAAGAAAGGTATAGTCACCATTGTATTACTCCTTAAGTATTATAAATTTTTATATGATTTTGTTCCTATATATTATATCTTATCACCCATGTATTTTAAAATCAATAATTTTGATTGAAGTTACACATAAAATTAATATAATTTTTTTGTTTTTCATTTTTTTACCTTGCAAAGTTGATTTTAGTTTCCTTTATATTTATAGTACTGTTATATTGTAAATATTCATATAATAAATTAATTATCTCATCTTTTGAGTTCAATTTAAATATTTTGTCCTTTAAATCAGCTGACTTATGCATACCTTTTATGTAGTAAGCAATATGCTTTCTCATTTCTTTAACAGCTTTATGTTCACCTTTATACTCGATCATCATATTAAAATGTCTGATTATCATAGATATTTTTTCTTCACAACTTATTTCATCGTCTAAATGATGTAAAATATTTTTAAAAATCCACGGATTCCCCTGTGCACCTCTACCTATCATTATAGCATCACAATTTGTTTTGTTAAACATATTTTTTGCATCTTCTGATGTAAATATATCTCCATTCCCTATTACTGGAATGCTCACCGCTTTTTTTACTTCTCTTATTATTTCCCAATCTGCCTCTCCCTTGTAGAATTGCTCCCTGGTTCTCCCATGAATTGTAATTGCCTTAGCTCCATTTTCCTCTGCAATTTTTGCAATTTCAATAGCATTTACTTTTGTATCGTCCCATCCTTTACGTATCTTAACAGTTATAGGCTTTTCAGAGGCTTTTGAAACTTCTCTTATAATTTCTCCTACCAGTGAAGGCTGGAGCATCAATGCACTTCCTTCACCATTTTTGGTTATTTTAGGGGTAGGGCACCCCATATTTATATCAATTATACATGCATTGCTCTCCTTTAAGAGTTCTGCAGCCTTTGCCATAACATAGGGCTCTGAACCAAATATTTGAATAGCACAGGGTTCTTCTCTTTTGTCGATAAATGTAAGCTTTTTTGTCTTTTCATCTTTATAATAAAGCCCCTTCCCACTAACCATTTCCGTATATGTAAGACCACAACCTTGTTCTTTACATAAAACTCTAAATGGCATGTCTGTTATTCCAGCCATTGGGGCTAAAAATACATTGTTTTTAAATTCAATATTTCCTATACGCATTTCATCCCTCCACGTTATATTTTATCATATTAGCAATTCAAAAATCATCTTTTTAAAATATTTTTAGTACATGCATTTATAATTATTTTTATAGTTTTATCCTTGAATAAATTTAATATTTTTTTAAATTTATTTACAACTTATTCACAACATTTATGTTATAATATTGTAAAGACAAATAAATTTCTTTTGGGGGTAGCATCCTATGAAAAAAATTTTAAAAGAAGTACTCAGCTGGACACTACACATAGTTATTGCTGTTGTGTGTGGGCTTGCTATAAACATTTTTATTCTTCAACCTACACAAGTTCAAGGAATATCAATGGAATCTACATTGACTCAAAATGACAGGGTAATAATAAATAAACTTATGCATACTCTTCGTCGTGAACCTGATTACGGTGATATCGTTGTTATTGATAGCCGTGTACACAAGGAACGTTCAATAAAAGATGATATTATGGACAGCATTAAATATAATGCTATTTCATACTATTTTACAGGAGAACAAGAAGAAATACTTTGGATTAAAAGAGTTATTGGAAAAGAAGGAGACGTCCTAGAATTCAAAGATGGTAAAGTTTTTAGAAATGACGAATTATTAGACGAACCCTATATTAATGAACCTATGTACCAAAGTGGAAATTGGACTATAACGGTACCTGAGAAACATGTATTTGTAATGGGTGATAATAGAAATCACAGTAAAGACAGTCGAGCAATTGGAACTGTTCCATTAGATCATGTACTTGGTAAATACCTTTTTAAATTTTAATAGTTCTTTATTAACCCTAAATAAAAGAGAGACCTTATTGCGTCTCTCTTTTATTTAGGTCTAATATAAATTTTTTTATAAATTACTATATTATAAAAAAACAGTCTTCTTTATTCCCATTATAGACTGCTAAGCATAGATTCTTCTCCTGCGTATTTTTTAAAGGACAGGTTTATTAAAGACTTTTCTTGATTTTCCTCAATAAGTTTCATCGCTTCATCTATTTTAAAAAAGTTTTCATTTTGTTTTTGGGCTTTCATTATGTACCATGTGGTTTTGTTGCAGAATGGTTTTTGACGTGGATTTGAAGAATACTCATAATTTGTGTAACCCGCCGTTGAAACAAACTCAGCTAAAATACCAGACTCTTCTATCTTCCTTTTAACAACTTCATTAGAAAGTTCCCCTTTACTAATCTTACTTCTTGGCAATATCCATTTGTCTTTCTCATTCTTTGAAAGAAGAACCCTATCTCCTGAGAATACTACTCCGCCGGCATAATTCCTGACAATCATAACTAAAAACCCCTTTCGTATTAAACTTGATAATTTATACTATTCCCCTAAAAAGTTTGTTAAGACTGGCTTTTAGAGAAATTTAGTTCATTCTTATCATCTCTTACGTTGGGCTGTTATTTGAATTGTATATATAAATGTCTTATATATTATAATACTACACAGGTGGATTTTATTCAATTATTATAATGAAAATTATTTTTTTACTCCAAAATAAAATATCCTAAATAAAATTACAAAATAATTCGATACATGATATGTAGAAAATTTGCATATATGATTAAAAAAAGTATTAAAATTCCTTAAACAAATTTACAAATGTACCAAGAATACAAACTACCACTTAAAAGAGGTGATTTTCTTGTTAAAAAACAAGATTTCGGAAAATATAGCAAAAAACGAAGATGGCTATGTATGGATACTTGATGGAAAAGTATTTGTAAAAGACCCAATTGGAAGAGGTATTCCTCCTGCAATTAACCCATGTGAAGGTGTTAAACTTATTGTAAATGGTGTGGAGACCAAACATCTTGTTATGGTTTCTGAAAAAGATACTATAGAAGTAGAACCTGTTCATGAAGAAAAAGAAATGGAAATAGATATAGAGATATCTCCTGATAATTTGAAAGCCTATATGTCCTTTAAACCACGTCGCACTGTTAAAAGAATTTTGAAAGACTCCTATCCAATAAATAAACTTGATATATCTGTATATGAAGACGAAATTAATAAAAAAAGTGATGTAAATGAAATTTTAAATATAATTGAAGAACAAGGCATTGTATATGGGGTAAAGGAGGATTTAATAGAAGATATATGTGAAAAAAATAAAAACGGTAAATATGTTATAGCAGAAGGAAAACCACCTTTAGATGCCACAGATGATAACTTAGAGTACTTGTTAAATATCGCTAGTGAAAAAAATAATAATGAACTTGAAAATATTGATCATAAAAATCTTATTACATATATATCTGTAAAGCCTGGAGATAGAATTGCCCGTTTAATCAGAGGATTTAGCGGTGAAGAGGGAATGTCAGTGCTAGGCACTCCTATTAAGCCTAAAGAAGCTCGCAGAATAATTATTGAAAGCAACAAAAACATACAATTTGATGAAGACACTGATTTAATAATAGCTAAAAAACATGGAACTCCTACAAAAAAGGAAAACGGTTATGTAATAACTTTTGATATATGTGAAAAATTAAAATTAAATGAAGTAAGTTTGAAGACAGGAAACATCAATTTTAAAGGCGATGTAGAAGTAGCAGGTAGCGTATACGAAGACATGGAGGTAATTGCCACCAACGATATAACCATATTAGGAGATGTGAATTTTTCTAGATTGTATTCTGGAAATGAGATAGTTGTTAAAGGAAATGTTATTTCTAGTAAATTGGTTTCTGGTGATAACTCAATAGCATTAAAAAGTCCTGGTATTGAAGTACAAAGAATTATTTTAGAGATTGAAAAACTTGTTTCTAACATTAAAAATTTGTCTCAAAACGAACTGGAATTTTACAATGTAACAACTTTTGCAGACACTGTTTTTTATTTGTTAAATACAAAAAACGGAAAACTTGCCACCACCATATATGATGTAATCCGTAATTTAAGAAAAGGTAATTATGATATAGATGATATTTTATTGTATAAATTAGTAGAAAAATGTAAATGCTTTTTGGGAAATTATAATGAAATCACAGATTTAGAATATATATATGAAATAATTGAATCTATCAAAAATACATTTTATATAGAAGAAAAACGCAAAATAATTGGCAATATTACTATAACAGGTGCACTTAATTCAGAGATACATTCTCATGGAAATGTGACTATATCAGGCAGAACCTGTTTTAACACTAAAATTTATGCTGGTGGTAAAGTCTCCATATTAGGAAATTTAAGAGGAGGAATAGTAGAGTCTGAAAAAAATGTAGAAATCAATAAAATTGGAACTAGTATGGGAGCAAAAACCCTTGTTAGAGTACCTGATAAAGGTATTATCAAAATGAAAATTGTATACCCAGATACTACAATTATGATTGGAAGACATTCATATAAATTTATCAATTATCAAACAAACATTTTTGCAAGGGTTGTTAAAAACAAACTGGTTTTTAGATAAGCTTTTAAAATAAATAAGTTGAAGATTAAGGAGGAGTTTTTAGGATATGGAAACTTTAATGAGAAATACAAATGTGGAATTAGCATTAGAAGTAGTGGATAAAAAGGGTGAAAAAATTGGACCTTCTTATACAACACAGATTGTTCAAGTTAATGCTGTAGACGATATAGATATATTAGCACCTACCTTTGACAAGTATACTATACCACTGCCAATAGATACAGATATTAAAATATTTTTAAAAACAGCGTCATCAGAAAAAATATTCTTAAATGGTGTGGTTGTTTCTAAATCCAATACTGAAAATAAAATTTTACTAAAAATTAGATTAAACGATGGAAAAAGTAAAAATCCTCAGAATGCTTTAGCAGTTAAAATAGACTGTAATTTAAAAGCAGAATATCTTCAAGTTAATCTAAAAGACAGTGTAGACTTTAATCTATCAAAGGTAATAAGCATAAGTGAGCATAAACTTACCTTATTGGTAAATGAAGATATAGATTTGCATGAACTACTTAATATTTTCATTTGGATTAGCGATAGAAAAACAATAAATGCAATATGTGTTGTTACTGAAAAAAAAATATGGTCTAATACAAATGAATATAGATACCAAATGGAGCTTGAATTTACTGAAATCACTGAATCAGCCAAAGATGCTATAATAAAATATATTTTTAAAAAACAAAAAGAATATCTTAAAAAAGTGTAAATTAAATTTATACAAAATATTTTTTTATAGTTCCTATTTTACTCTTGCTAACTCTAGCAATAATCTCAGTTCCTTCTTCTTTGTGTTCTTCATTTAATATTTTTCCATTCTGATGCAAATGAGAAACTATCCAGCCTTCAGCATATGGTACAAATAGTTTTATCTCAACTTCATTTTGTGGTAATACTTCTAATATTCCTTTTTTTAGTTCTTCAATGCCATCACCATTTACTGCAGAAATCTCAAAGGACTTGCCATTTTTGTTTATTATACCTGGTCTTCTATATTCAGAAATTAAATCTATTTTATTAAATGCCATTATAATAGGCTTGTCTAAAACGCCTAAATCTTCTAAAATACTGTCCACCACTTGGACCTGCTCCTCTACCTCTTCACTTGATACATCCACTACATGAATTAGCAAATCTGCATATATAGCTTCTTCTAATGTAGATTTAAATGCCTCAATAAGGTGGTGGGGCAACTTTCTTATAAATCCTACTGTATCAATAAGCAGTGCATATTTCCCATCCTCTAATGGGAGTTTTCTCGTAGTAGGGTCTAGCGTTGCAAATAATTTATTTTCTGCAAATACGTCTGCATCACACAATTGGTTCATAAGGGTTGATTTGCCTGCATTTGTATATCCCACCAATGCAATAACAGGTACAGCACTGTCACTTCTATCATCTCTTAGAGAATTTCTCCTATTTTCCATCTGCTCTAATTGGGAATTTAAATACTGTATTCTTCTTCTTATATGACGCCTGTCAGTTTCAAGTTTCTTTTCTCCAGGTCCCCTTGTTCCTATACCTCCTCCAAGTCTTGAAAGCTGTCTTCCCAGCCCTGCAAGTCTTGAAATTCTATATTTTAGCTGTGCCAATTCTACTTGGAATTTCCCTTCTTTTGACCTAGCTCTTTGTGCAAATATGTCAAGAATTAAGTTGGTTCTGTCTATCACCTTAACTCCTACTATACTTTCTATATTACTTATCTGTGCACCAGAAAGTTCATCATCAAAAATAAGTAAATCTGCATGGAGTGCTTGACATATAAGTCCTATTTCTTCAAGCTTCCCCTTACCTACATAAAAAGCCGAATCCTTCTTTGGACGTACTTGAAGTATTTTTTCTAACACAACGGCACCTGCAGTAGTTGCAAGTTCTTCTAATTCAGCTAATGATCTTTCACCATAACTCATTCCATTTATTTTGTTTTTAGACCCAGTTTCTAGTCCCACAAGAATTGCTTTTTCACTTTCTGTTTTGTTTTTGTACAAAGAAAGCATCTTTTCTTTGTCTATTTCAAATATATAGTCCATAAGCTGATTAATTCTATCGTCATCTACAGTAAAAGGACCAAAAATTCTGGACTTTTTAAATTCTCCACTGTCGTCTCTGTGAGGAAGGGCTACATATATTTCATCTGCTCTTTTATCTTTTACACCAATGGCAATCATAGCATCCAATCGTAAATTTATCATTGAACTTAAATCAACTGCAGATACCATTCCTCCACCACTTGGATGTGTATGGACACACCTTATACCAGACAGTCTATTAAGGCTCCTCCTTCCTTCAACCAAAGGAAGAGAAACTGTGTTGCTGTCTCCAATACTTATATCTGTTATATTCCCTTTTCTATCAATATACACCGCTATTTCACGGTTAATTTTCTCTGTTAACTCTGCCATTTTAGAAGCAAGGTCTTTTGTAATTAAAATTCCACTAGGAATTTTAAAATCATATATTTCCTCTATTTCGTCTAAAACTGAACTCTTTAGCGATTCTATATTGCCTCTTAAGTTAATAGCTCTTCACCTCTATTTCTGCCCTATTATTATATTATCCCATATTTCTTTCCTGCAGCCTCTAGAGCATTAAGGGCCTTATCTAAATGCTCCTTGGTGTGGTCGCACATTAAGCTCATTCTAATTCTTGAAAGCCTTTTTGGCACTGCAGGATATAAAACTGGGTTGACATATATATTAGCTTCATGGAGGTACTTACACATTTCCTTTACCTTCAGCTCATCTCCTACTATTATTGGAAATATTGCTGTCTCAGAATTACCAAGGGAAAATCCTAAATCTTCAAGGCTTTTTTTAAAATATTTAATATTTTTCCATAGTCTTTCTCTACGGTCTGGCTCACTTTCAATTACATTTAGTGCTTCAGTAATTGAAGCTGTGGCCTGTGGAGTCATTGCAGTGGAAAACATATATGTCCTAGAATAAAAGTTTAAAAGATTCACCAACTCTTTGTTTGTAGCAATAAATCCACCTACACCTCCAACAGCTTTTGAAAATGTACCAGCTACAATATCCACTTTTCCTTCAAGATTAAAATATTCTGGTGTTCCTCGCCCATTTTCGCCTATAACACCTGTAGCATGTGCCTCATCCACCATAACATATGCTCCATACTTTTTAGCTACTTCCACTATCTCGTCTAGGGGCGCTATATCCCCATCCATTGAATAAACACCATCAACTGCTATAAGCTTTGTCCTGTATTTATCCTTTACCTTTTTTAATACACTTTCTAAACTATCTATATCATTATGTTTAAAAAACTTAACATTTGTATTTTTACATCCATCAATTATACTGGCATGAACTAGCATGTCAAGTATTGCTACATCCTCCTTGTAAAGCATAGAAAGGAGTGTTCCGGCATTTGAACCAAATCCTGAAGTATATATGATTGCAGACTCACATCCTTTAAATGCTGCAACCCTTTCTTCTAACTCAACATGTATATCTAAAGTTCCTCCTAAAAGAGGCACACTCCCAGCACCTGCACCATATTTCTCTAAAGCAATCCTTCCTGCTTCCACAACTTTTGGGTGCCTGGTGAGGTTCAAGTAGTCATTAGATGCTAAATACACCATTTCCCGAATTTCCCCAGTATAACTGTCCTTAATTTTCCTAACTGGGCCAGAACCTTCTAGAGCAACTCTTTTGTACTGCAGATGTCTTTTTTCTCTAAGGTCTTCTAAAAGCTCATAGTATTTACTAGCCCTTTCCATTATGTCAACATCAGGCATGTTAAAAAAATCTGCAAAACTTAAATTAGTCGAATCCATTTTTCCCCTCCAAAACAATTAATAGCATTTTTATTTCATTTTCATTTAATAATAAGTTTACTTAATCAATATAAAATTATATATTTTCAATCAGGCTTTAGCAAGACTTTTACTGACTTTTCCTTTCCTTTTGAAGTTGCCACATCTATTGCCTTTTTATATTCACTTAATTTAAAAACGTGAGTAACAAAAGGCAACACATCTATTTTACCAGATAGAAGCATATCAAGTCCAATTTTATATGTCCTAACTTTCTCTGATTTAAATATATCACTTCCATAGCAATATATTCCTTTTAAATTTATTTCTTTAAACCAAATAAGTGTCCAATCAATATCTATATTAGCCGCAAGCCCTGTTAATATAATTGTACCCCCTGTTTTTGCATATCTTAAAGAATCATTTATACTTTTCTTTGAACCAACACAGTCAAATATCCTATCAAAACCACCTACTAAATATCTTTCTCCTATCATGGGTTTATGTATGGAAGCCTTAGTTATATCTGACATTTTTTCTATCATATTTTCTGAAGATGTATAAATTACTCTGTCTGCGCCATATTTTTTAGCCAGTTCCCCTTGAAAAGAATGCCTTGCCATAACAGTTATGTCTGCCTTGCACCCTGCATACCTTAAAAAGGCTACCATTAAAAGTCCAACAATGCCCATCCCTATAATAAGGACTTTTTCGGTGTCTTGGGGAAAACTGACAAGGGCTGGATGAATAGCTGAAGATAATGGATCAACAAGAACTGCCTCTTCACTTTTTAATCTGTCAGGCACCTTAAATAACTGAGACTTGTGGGCAATATAATATTCCCCCCAGCTTCCTCCTGTCTCTTTACAAGTCCCAAGCATCATTCCTGTTAGCATATCACCCTTTGAAAAATTAGAACACTGATTGGTTCTGCCCTCACTACAGGCTCTGCATTTAGGAATATTTCTTGTTTCACAGGGAAGCAAAATATCCGCAACAATCCTGTCTCCTATCTCAAATTCTTTTACATTTGCTCCTTTTTCCACTATAATACCTACATTTTCATGTCCAATAACAAACTTATCTGACACAAAAGGCGAAAGAGTAGGGGTATCATGTAAAAAAACTAAATTGATATCACTTCCACAAATGCCACCATATATAGTTTTAACCTTTACCCAATCATCTCCTAAAAGTTCTGGCTCTTTTACTCTCTCATATTTTACACAAGAAAGCTTACCACAGTAAAAGTTTTTGTTTATTTTACCTGCTATTTGAGTAAAAATATATTTTGACACACTAGAATCAAATGTCACAGCATACATTTTTAAGTATCATTCCTTTCAGTTTTAAAAGGTTTAAACTCCAGTAGAACCAAAACCTCCACCTCGGTCACTTCCTATATCTTTCACAGAGTCCACCTTTACAAAATTAATGCGTGGAACAACCTGAAGCACTATTTGTGCTATTCTGTCACCTTTATTTATTTTGTATGTTCCTTTTTTGTTTCCGCTACTTTTAATTTCAATTAAAGAGTAATCAGATTTCTCTGAAGTATTAGTCATTATTATTCCCAATTCGTCTCTGTATCCACTGTCAATAGTTCCCGGCGAATTTGATATCCTAAGTGGAGTCTTGTAAGATATTCCACTTCTTGGCCTTACCTGTATCTCATATCCTTTTGGAATGGCCAGTTTAATTCCAGTTGGAACTATAACTGTCTGCCCTGGTTCTATTAAAACATCCTCTGCCGCATAAACATCCATCCCCGAATCGCCTTCATTAGCATAGGTTGGCACTATGGCATCTTTTCTGCAAATTTCTAAATACACTTTCACATCATTCAAAAAAATCCCTCCTATAATACACCCCTTAGAAAGTGCCCTTTTGTAAACCCATTTTTCTTTATCTCTTCTATTAGGGGTTGATGCTTTAACAATGCATCAGCCTTACTTTGAGCAATATCCCTGTACATATTAACTATCTCTCTCATCCTTAAAGGCTCTTCATCTGTAAAGGCAAGTCTTAATACATCAATTCCCCATGAACTCATTTTATCAATATTTTCTGCAAAAAGTAACACCTGTCCGTTGAAAATTGTAGCTCTGCAATCTATATTATCCATCATAATTGGAAATTTCATGCCTTTTCTATCTTTTAAATAAAATTCTTCTCCCCTGCATTTATTTTTACACCCTTCTAAAGCATTTAATGGGCAGTATTGACTTGTCATAACAGGGATATTTCCATAAACTAATACTTCCTTTTGAAAGCTTGGAATATCTATAATCTTTTTTATCTGATTTAAATTCATTTCATAAGAAAGTGTAGCTCCTAAAAATCCTAAATCTTTCAATGTACAAATACTGCTGCTGTTAAAAATATTAAGTGAATAGTCCCCCACCACTTTTACATCTTCTATATTCCTTACTTTTTCTATATCTTTTAAAGTTCCTATATTTCCTATAATAAAACCATCAACACCAGCATTAATTAAAGGTTTTAGTCTTGAATTTATAATTTTTTTATAATTTTTTCGTGTTATGGGGGGAATGCTTATAAACACTTCCTCATTGCTTTTTTTTATATTAAAAATCATTTTTATCTTTTCTTCATCTTCAAACATTTTGATGGGTAGGTACACCCTATCTGCAGCAACACAGTAGTAGTCCTCTTTTTCATCTGTTCTATAAAAATATGCAGCTATAGCAGGTTCTTTATCTTCAAAAGCTTTTTTATTCCCATCTACCTTTTCTTCATTTTCACATAAAAGCTTATCAAATTCTTTTACACGTACTCTCTTGTACTTATCTTTTCTACAATCTTCTAATTTTTCTATAGCTTCTCTTCTTAAATTATTTATCTCACTTATAGGTAAAGAGACACCCTCTTCTAAATTAATATCTATCCTTTTAAATTCAAAAGCAGTTCCCCCTGTCTTCTCTAGCTGATCCTTTATTCTTTCTTTTGTAAGGGGACGGTTTATTGCTTTTTGCACAAGTTTAATGCCTTTTACTTCAAATTCATTCCCCAAATCATCTTTTACAATAAAAATTGCCGGCATCCCATATGAAATACTAATTTCACCTTCTATGTAAATCTTTCGTATAGCATTTCCTGAAAAAGTTTCTGCTGCTTGTGCATTTAATTTATTGCTAGATGTCCTATAGACTTTATCTCCCTTTGAAATATTTCCCCTAATACTGCCTATTGATACCACTTCACCTATATTAGAATCCCTAACATCTCTTTTTTTATTTTTTATTGAGGTAACAATTGTTCCTGGACTTTCATCTTCACCATTCCAGATTTCAATTCCATCTCCAATAGAAATACTATCCTGAAGCTTTAATGTAATTGTCTTTAAATGTCTATCATAGGAAATTACATTTCCTAGATACACACCCCAGTTTTTTGGCTTTTCAAAGGACATTATACTCTTTCCTCTCTTCCCTTTAAAATGTCCTTCTGTAAAACCACCTCTATTAAAAATTTGGGTCAAATCTTTTAAATCCATTTCATCTATACAATCTTGATAATTTTTTTCCCCTCTTAAAATTTTATTCAGATATTTTCTGTATATTCTAACAGTAACAGCAACATATTCTGGACTTTTCATCCTACCCTCTATTTTAAGAGACTTAACACCACTATCCACCACTTCATTTAAAAAATTTAGTGTACATAAATCTTTAGGGCTAAGTAAATAGGATTTTCCCCAAAACTTATCATTTTTATCAACCAATTGGTACATAAGTCTGCAGGGTTGGGCACATTTACCCCTGTTTCCACTCCTACCTCCTATTATACTACTCATAAGACATTGTCCTGAATAGGAAATACACAGGGCACCGTGCACAAATACCTCTGTTTCAATGGGAGTGTTTTTTGAAATATTGCCTATTTCCTCTAGAGACAATTCCCTTGCAAGAACAACTCTTTTAAAACCCATCTTTTCAAGAACTCTAACAGCTTCTAAACTATATACAGTCATTTGAGTACTTGCATGTAGGTGTAGATGGGGAAAAAAACTCCTTATCTCCTTCGCAAATCCCAAATCCTGTACAATAACTCCATCAATGCCTATGACACTGACTTCATCCAAAAAATTAAGAGCTTCTTTCAACTCTTTATCTGATATAAGGGTATTCATGGTAAGATATACATTTACATCTCTTATATGGGCATATTCTATAGATTGTTTTAATAAATCCTTGTCAAAATTTTCTGCAAACTGTCTTGCACTAAAATTTTTTCCTCCTAAATAAACTGCATCTGCACCATTTTCAACAGCTGCTAAAAAGGACTCCCAACTTCCACATGGTGCAAGAAGCTCAACCTTACTTTTATTATGCATATTTCTCCTCGTAATTAATTCTATTAAACGTGATTTTTAGTACTTCATGTTTTTTATTATTACCTTTTTTCTCTTTTAAATGAATTTCTCACTTCATTTAATTCTGCCTCTCTTTTGGCAAGCTGTAACTGATAATTGGTATTCTTATTAGCTAAAACCGCATTTTCATTAGTAAGACTAGTATTTTCATCTTTAAGCCCTTGAATTTCTTCCCTTAAGGTATTTAACTCTTTAGTTAAATTATCTATACTTTCACGTGCCTTAAAATAATCATCTGCAATATTTATAGCTGTTAAAACAGATGCCATAGAGGTACTGAGCTTGCTATTCTGCTTCATTATTGTATTTAGCTTTTTGTCAACATATAGGGCAACTCTTTGTATATACTCTTCTGGTTCTCTTCCTACAAGGGTATAGTCTTTGCCTGCTATCCTTATATTTACTTTGTTTTTATCTGACACAGATACCAGCTCCTTTTTGCAAATTAACCCTCACCTTTATAAAGGGTTTCTAATGCTTACCTTCCTCATAAAAAAGACACATTTTTTAATATTATACTATATTTCGTCATAAAAAGCATTTACAATTTAAAAAATCTCTATACTCTAAAAAAAGAGAATGATATAAACTTATCACTCTCTTTTTTTTAAATTTAAATTAAATTTAGGGGCAAATTGCCCCTAAATTTTTATTATTGTTTTATAGGAGTAATTTCTAATATGTGTCTTGATAACAATGTAGCGTCAATACTATTAATTTTTCCGTCTCCGTTTATGTCAGCAGCTTTTTTATTAGCATTATTTACTTCCACTTCAAGAATAAGTCTTGAAAGTAATGTTGCGTCTACTGAGTTAATTCTTCCGTCTCCGTTAATATCTCCTAGCATAACATTACCAGGACCACCATCCTCCATAGTGTTTGTGTATGTCTCATCTGGGAAGTATTGAGCCATTGTTCCTAATGCAATAGCATAGTCACACTGTGCCCAATAACGGTGGAAATAAACTTCTGGATCTTCTCCAGCTTCATAAGCTTTTCTAATTGTATCGTACATTGGGTCATCTTTGTATTTTGAACGAATTTCTATAAATGTTACTCCTGGTTTAATTTGGTCACCATTAGGCATTGTTCCACTCCATCCAGAAGGAACAAATATTTCTTGTGTGAAGAAGCGGTGGAAGTCTCCACGAACTTCTGGAGCCATAATACCTCTATCTGTACGATATATTGTCCAAACAGTGTCTAATATATCTTTAGCAAGTTCTAATGCTTTTTGTGCTTGTGTTGAAAGTGAACCTTTATGTTCTTTTACACCTGCAGCATATGTGATTAGACAGCTTGCAAGTGAACCTGCAACTCCAAGGTCTTGACCTTTTGAAGTAACTTCCACTCTAAGTGAGCTGTTAGCTGATCTTCTACCATTCCATGTATCTGGCTGTCCGCTCCACTCTAATCCTGATGGTACGTATATAGTTCCTTGTTCTTCAACATAAGTTTCTTCAAGAACCCAAGGTATCCAGTTCTCAAGTAAATCTTCTGCCATCTTGTTTCCTGATTCTAAATATAAGTCAACTATACGGTGCATTGACCATACCTGCATACCAAACCAAGTGTTACTTCCTGGGTCTGCATAAACAGGGTTTTCTACATATGCCATGCCGTGGAATGTTGAATGTCCAGATGGATATTTTTCATATCTACCTTTCCATGAGTTTGTAGCTCCACCAGCTATAGCTCCATCAGCTGATTGCAACCATGTGTAGAATTCTAATTGTCTTTCTAAACTTGTTTCCCAGTCTGATTTACCATTTCTTGATTTAGGTGCAAAATCACTTTGAGTTGCCATAACCCATGCTAAGAATGGACTCTGATATCCAAAGTGAGCGTGGCTACAACCAATTTTCCATGACCAGTCATACTCTATTCCACCACCCCATGCTGTATACCATGCCAATAGGTAGTGTGCACTATTATAACCTGTACCAGGTGTTGGATTTCCATTTTGTGCTGAACCAATTTCATAAAAATATTTGTCAAAGAAGTTGTTTCTTACAAAATCTCCCATTTTTGAAGCTTTTTCAACTACACCTTTTACTTGGCTTCCTTTTCCTTGTTCTTTAGCCCATTTATTAGCCCAGTAAACACCTTGGATAGAACGTGCTTCTGCGTCAGGAGCATTTGTAAAACGCCATTGTGTTGAATATGAATTGTCTACAGTAAATAAATCAAGGTATCCATTTGGTCCACCATATTTAAATTCTTCAATTGATGGATGAGGAATTGTTTCCCATGTTGACTCTTGCTCTCCTCTTTGGAAAGTATTGATAAATGTAGCTTCAGTTCCTTTACCAAATCCATACCAGTTGTCAACGTCCATTAACCAGTGCATTAAGTAAATGCTTGGACCGTGAGCATCTGCTAAATCACTATGTACAGGGTCACTTCCCACTGCTTTGTTAAATTCTAGTTCAGATGGGTAGTTGTCAGGTAGGTCATGCTCATTTGCATATGTAGCTGGACTACTAGGATCATAATTTCTCATGCCAGCTTGTTGGATGCTATCACTAGGAATTAAATATTCAAGTGCATCCCATGCCTTGTTAAAACGTGACCAGTCTCCTGTTTCTCTTCCATAAATAGCTTCTAACCAAATGTAGTAACTTAAAGCTTCACTCGTTGTAACATGTCCATAGTCAGGTGCCTCAGCAAGCATTGTTTCAAGTGAGTGATAAGGAATACCCTCATCTGAGCTATAGTATCCACTTGTTGTAATATCTTCATGAAGCTCTAAAAACATGTCACTGTATTTTGCTCCAGTTTCTGTGTGACTATAATCCTTATGCTCAGATGTTCTTCTAATTTCTGCAAATGATGTCATAGGTGTCATAATACTGACAGTCATAATTGCTGCTAACAGAATAGAAATTTTTCTTTTAATCATTCTCTCTTCTTCCCCTTTCATTTATACATGTTTGTTTTTTAAGTCATACGATGATATAATGCAGTCTACCTACAATTAAATCATTCCCCCTTTTTGCAGATATTATTTTCTACATTAAACTCATCATAAAACTAAGCTGTATCAAAACTTTTTTAAATCTAACTAAATAGATTTATATCACTGCATAAAAATGCAGTATTAAACAAAATTCACACTAAAAATTTCATACTACATTAAACGTTGAAAATTATTAATATGGACAGTTGAAATAAATGGATATATTGGTTGGATGTAAAGACCATTGTTTCTAAACTACTTTTGAAAATATTAGTTGAAATAGGCATTAAACACACTATACTTTAAAAAACATCATTTGCTACTTATAAACATTACTTCATAATTTGTACTTCTATAGTGGAATGTTAAAAATAGGCTGGCAAACTTTCAACTTTATATAGTATATAGTAAACATATCACATATTTATTTTTCAATGTTCTATAAAGCAAATCTCTAGTTCTATTTTACATCAAAATAATTAGATAATCAATAAATTTATCATAAAGATAAAAAAGATTATCTAGTTAATGTAAAAATAATACATAATCCTGTATATTAGAATTCATTTTTATTATAATACACATCTTTTTTCTGTGCAAGTAATAATATTGTTTCTGTTCAATTATTTTTTTGTTTGGGTTTATTTATTTGCTTTCCATATACTTCCCAAAGGCCTTATCAGCAGTTCCAATATGATTAATTAGCCATTCTACCACAAATCTATTTACCATTCCAACAAATTGAAGAGTAGCTCCTTCATTCTCAAATTTCTTTTTTAATTCTTCAAAATTTTTTATAAATTTTCCATGCAGAAGTTTGTGTCCTTTGTACTCAGGATATAAATTCTTTAAATGAAGTTTTTCTTCTGATGTAAAGTGAATTTCAACATATTCTTCTAGAAAGTCAATCATTTTAGAAACTTCTTGTCTTCCTTTGTTTTGCGAACACGCATCTAAAAGATCACTTATCCTTTTAAATAGTTCCTTATGCTGGCTGTCTATTTCTTCTACTCCTATTTCATAGCTTTGTCTCCACAGAATGGACATAAATAGCCCTCCTTAGTTTTTAATTATTGCTCAATATCCTCCCTGTTGCTGGATTTATATAAATAAGCCAATATCCAAAAGCACCATATCTAGGCTTATCTCCTTCAACCTGTGCCCACCTGCACATTTCCCCAAAGGGTTTTTCATCTACCCAATAAAGACTTGGAATTCCACATACAACATATCGCAAGTTTTTCTTTTTGTCTTCATACAAACCTACTATCATGTGCTTATATTTAAAATGTGCCATAATTACAAGAGGATTAAAAAGTACGGGAACTTTTATATTAAATCTGTAAAAAATATTATTTAAGTCTACAGGATTAATTATTTGCCACCATCTATAGTCCTTTCTTTCTACTCTAAAAGGTTTAATTTTTTTGAAAATTTGATGGAATTGCTCCTCTAATTTCTTAAAATAGTTTTCCTTTGTTTCAACATCTTTATCTCTAACATCTTCTGTTTTGATATCAAATTCAGTTTCTTTAAGTTTAGCACCTTCATATTTAATCTCATTTTTAAATATTAATTTCTCATATTTTTCAGTTAGATTTTTTTCCACTTCTATATCCTTATCGTTTTTTTCTTTTTCAAACTTAATAGCTTTTTCATTTATTTCTTTATTATCTTTAGCGCTTGTTTCTTTATTGTCTTTAATACTTGTTTTTTTATTATCTTTTATGCTTGTTTCTTTATTGTCTATCACACCATTGTCTTTGCGTTCTATAATGGTGTTTTCTTTTTTAAGTAAACTCCCTGTGTTAAAACTTCTTTTTAGTTTGTTTCTCCACTCTATTTTTTTATCTTTATATGCTGCTAAGGGACAAATTATATTATCTTCAAAAGAAGAGTCAACCAACACAGCTGCAACATTAAAATGTTCAATGGATATGCCTGTACCTCCTACATTAGAGGGGTCAAAATGTTTTTGTAATTCCCCTTCTCTTCCCTTTAAATTAATATAGCCTAGGGAAAAAGGTACTATATTTTGTTCATCCACTTTCATAATATACAATTTGTATTTTAAATTTTGGCATTTTAAATTGGAAACATGACAATTAAGTCTCCCTTTGCCTTCTCTTGCCTCAATTTTTACATACCCTAAGGGATTTTCTCCCTCTTTAAATCCTCTATCTTCCTCATTTAATATAAAAAAGGTTTTATAATAATTAATCATTTACATCCCCCCTTCATATTTATATGATACTTTAGGGGGTACATTACTATTTTAAATGCAATTACTTTAAAAAAATATGAAAATTAAAGAAATTTTTTAAGACAACAAATTAGAAAGCATAGCAAACTGCTGAATAGATAACATTTCTCCTCTTGTGTTTTCATCTACTCCTATAGTTTTTAGAAGCTCCTTTATTTGTTCTTTGGATTTGTTAAATCCACCTGTATTGTAAAGTGCATTTATTAAAGTTTTTCTTCTTTGGGCAAAAGAACATTTTACCGTTTTAAAAAATACATTCTTGTCTAAAAGTTCCACAGGTGGTTTTTTATTGATAACAAGTTTTATAACTGTAGAATCCACGTCAGGTTGTGGAATAAAACAATGAGGCGATACATCAAAAACCTTTTCTGGTTTTGAATAATATTGAACTGCCACAGACAAGGCACCATATTCTTTAGTTCCCGGCTGAGCAACTATCCTTTGTGCAACTTCCTTTTGAATCATAAAAACCATCATTTGCACTTGAGCATCTTCTTCTAAAAACTTCATAATAATGGGTGTTGTTATGTAATAAGGCAAATTTGCAACAACTTTTATATTTAGACCTTTATATTCAGATATAATAGCATTTGTATCCACTTTCATTATATCCATATTTATAATTTGTACATTGGAAAAATTGTTTAAATTCTCTTCTAATGCTGGAACAAGTCTTTTATCAATTTCTATTGCTATTACCTTTTTAGCTCTTTTAGCAAGCTCTAAAGTCATTGTTCCAATTCCTGGACCCACTTCAATTATAACATCGTCTTCTGTGATATCTGCAGTATCTACTATTTTTTTTACCACATTAACATCAGTTAAAAAATTTTGTCCTAATGATTTTGTTAAATGTATCTGGTGCTTTTTAATAATTTTTCTTGTATTTTGCATACCTTTTAATCTCCACTATATTTCACTATTTTAAAACTTTCGCAAAATATTGAAGGGGCAATTAACCCCTGAATATTTTACCACACTTTGCATTTAACATTTCAAAAAATTTAAATTCCACCTTATTATAAGGTGGAATTTAAAACTTAGTCAGTCTCTTAATATGTATACCCTGACTTTTCTTACGCCCCATTTTTTTACTGATTCCTTGTCTTCTTTATAAAGGTCTATTATATCACCCTTTACAGCACTTCCAATATCAGCAGCCAAGGCATACCCATAATCCGGCACATCTCCAACGCCTTCAACATACAGTCTCGACCCTAATGGTATAACATTAGGATCTACAGCTACAATTCCTGGTCTTACTGGTATACCTGTATATGTTATACCAAAACCAGGATCACCGGGTCTCTTACCTGTACACTCATAAGAGGCTGTATATGCTGTAGCTCTCATTTCAAGTACTTCTGAGTATCTAAACCTATCTCCTCTTGAGCTAACATAGCTTGCAACAGTACCATATTCAACAACTTTTTCTGAAGGCTCTAAAACAACACTTTCGTTCATAAGCCTCCGGTATACTTCTTTACCATCTTCATATTTTACAACATATACTTTTTCTATTTTGCCTTCAATACCTTCTTTAACTACCTTCTGTTCTCCAATTTCCATGTTGCCATTTTCTTTTTCTACAACTTCATAAGGTATAGCTTCTTCTTCTGTTACCATCTTATGTTTTACTTTGATAACCTTTACTTCCATATTTTCTTCTACTTTTTGACTGTAAGTGGCACCTTCAATTTTATCTCCTATATAAAGATTGATAGGTTCCTCTTTTAACGCCTCACCAACAGTATCTTTGACAGTCATTATTGTTGTTTTTTCTCCATTCATCTCCACAATTAAAGGTACTGCTCTTTTTATATTTATAATGTTGGTATTTTTCTTTTGTAATTTACTTTCTAGAGGTAAACTAACATAATCATGCTCACTTATCTCTAGCCCACTTTGACCCAGTACTTCTCCCACGGTAGATTTCATTGTACGCACCACAATAACAGTATCGCCAAAATTGATAACTACATCTTTACTTAAATAAAGACTAGTGCCAATAACCATTGACATAGATACCATAAAAGCTACAACTATTACTGCAAGTGTTTTTAATGAAATATACCTCCTAATACTTTTACCAAGTAATGGTGACAAATTATCATCCTCCTACTAATAAGTTTTTAGGGGCTACTGGATATTTTATTTCATTTTTTTTTTTTTGTCAAATCTTTCTGCTTTTTAAAGTGGGCTAATCCTTGATGCAGAGGGACTTTTCCCTATTCTTTTTACTTTTTATTAAATCCCTCTTAAAGCCTCAATATCTAGTTTTAGCCAAAAGCTTACTACCTATTCTTAACATTTCTTAACATTTAAAATTTGTCAGTTTCTAATACAAGCCTGTGCAGTCCATATTTGGCATTCCTTGTTGTGCACCTGAATACATACCTGGATAATCCATATTTGGCATTCCATAATACATACCTGGCCAATCCATATTGGGCATCATACCATGCATCATCATTGGCCAATACATCATTGGCATACCTGGCATTTGGTGCATGCAATGCATTTGATATGGCATATGACCCATGTAAGGCATTTGAGGCATACAGTGCATATGGGGATGATTACCATTCATTTGTCCCATATGCATTTGTGGACACTGTGGCATCTGAGGTGAACATTGAGGCATTGGTGGTGGACATTGATGCATTGGCGGTGGGCATTGAGGCATTTGAAGTTTTGACAACGCACCTTGTGTTCCACATTTTGGACCGGAAACGTCGCCTGGCATTGCTCCACCTTTAGTACTTCTGTTTTTTTCCATAAAATTACCTCCAATACATATTAATTTTACATATTACAGCTTTTTAGCTGCAACTATAACCTTGAGATAACTGCCTTAAGCAGCTAAACCATCTTCTTATTTATAAGAAGAATAGTATATATCCATTATATGTATTGAAGGTTGATTGGTTACTACTTACTAAATCTTAGATATCTAAGAAAAATCAAGCTATTTTAAATAATCTTTTTGCATTAGCAGTTGTTTTTTGGGCAACCTCTCCTAATTTCATTCCTTTTATATCAGCTATTTTTTCAGCAACAAATTTTACAAAGGCTGAATAATTTCTCTTACCTCTATAGGGCTCTGGTGCTAGATAGGGTGAATCTGTCTCAATCAAAAGCCTGTCCATTGGCACATATTCTACAACTTCAATGGCCTTTTTAGCATTTTTAAAAGTTATAGGTCCTGCCAGTGAAATATGAAAATTATTGTTAAGTACTTCCCTGGCCATTTCCACACTACCTGAAAAACAATGAAAAACTCCTCCCACATCACCGGCCTTTTCACTTTTCACTATATCAAGCACATCCTGATGGGCTTCCCTATCATGTATTATTATAGGTAGCTTTAAATCTTTTGCTAAACCTATCTGCCTTTTAAACCAAAACTTTTGAACTTCCCTAGGAGAAAAATCATAGTGGTAATCAAGTCCTATCTCTCCAATAGCAACTACTTTTTGACTTTTTGCATAGTTTTTAAGCTCCTCTAAAAAATCCTCATCCATATCTTTTGCATCATGTGGATGAATACCTATTGCAGCATAAACATTCTCAAATTCGTTGGCTAGAAAGATACTCTTTGCCACCGACTGCCTGCTTGATGAGGCATTTAATATATAACTTACCCCATTATCAAAAGCATCTTTTATAATTTCTTCCCTGTCATTGTCAAATCTCTTATCATCGTAATGTGCATGTGAATCAAAAAACATAGTACACTCCTAAATAATATTTTGTAATGATTTTATTTAACCCTAGCCCCACTCTCTATCATGTTGTCAACTGTGGCAACAACTAAATCTTTGTCGTTTGAAGCCGCAAGAATCATCCCCTGTGATTCAATGCCACGAAGTTTAACTGGTTTTAGGTTGGCAACAATTATAACATACTTTCCTATAATATCTTCAGGTTTATAATGTTTGGCTATTCCTGCCACCACCTGCCTGGTTTCTTCTCCCACTTCAAGCTTTAATTTTAAAAGCTTATCCGCTTTTTCAACTTTTTCAGCCTCAATAACTTTTCCCACTCTAAGATCTATTTTTGCAAAATCATCTATGGTTATCTGTTCTTTTTTGTTGCTTTTATCTGTATTTTCTGAAAGTTTTCTTTGTTTTTCTTCTTTCGTTTTCTTTTCAATTTCTTCAAGTTCTTTCATTTCTTTTTCTAAATCTATTCTAGGAAATAAACTTTCACCTTTATTCACCTTTGCTCCCCCAGGATAACTTCCCCATTTCTTTGCACTTTCCCATGATGTTGCATCACTGTCTGCCAGTCCTAGCTGGTTCCATATTTTTTCAGGTGTTTCAGGCATAAAAGGCTGTATCAAAACTGAAATAATACGAATACTCTCTGCAAGATTATACATTACTGCAGCAAGTCTCTCCCTCTTTTCCTCATCTTTTGCCAAAATCCAAGGCATTGTTTCATCTATATACTTATTTGTTCTAGAAACGGTTTTCCAAATTTCCGAAAGTGCCACATTAAATTGAAGATTATCCATAAGTTCTTCAACTTTTTTAGGTGTATTTATCACCACTTCCATCAATTCATTGTCAAAATCACCTGACTGCCTATTTGAAGGCATAGTTCCATCAAAGTACTTATCTATCATTGCAACAGTTCTGCTTACTAAATTACCTAAATCATTTGCAAGGTCTGAATTTATTCTGTTAATTAACGCTTCATTTGTAAAAACCCCATCAGAGCCAAAAGGCACTTCTCTTAAAAGGAAATATCTTATAGCATCAAGACCGTATTTTTT
>DUVG01000072.1 GCA_012841175.1 Clostridium sp. | reverse complement strand
CTTGATGGGTGCTCGTCTATATCCTTCATTATCCAAGTGCTTGTCCTGGCATTTTCCATACATCCATGGGTTGGATTTAAGAAATCCATAGCATTTATCTGTCCTTTGCCAAATTATTTAAGGGAAAAAGCTTTGATTTTACAACATTAAATAATGTGACACGACGTGTAACCCTAATGTAATTTTATAATAAATTCCCACTTTTCAATAGGGTTATTTTTTTGTATTATATTTTAGGGAATTATGATGCAGATATTTTTTACATTAAAGGAAGGATTAGAATCATACTTGAAATCAGGTAAAAAATATGATTTTCCGTCTCCTGAAATCAGAAGGTGCCATAGATGCAATAAGTTTGTAGAATTTAAAAAACACGGCTTTTACGAAAGATACTTGGTAACTACTGAATACTCAGGTCAGATTGTAATCAGACGATATATTTGCCCGATATGTGGGTGTACAATATCATATATTCCAGATGTCTGTATGCCGGGTTTTGTTTTCTCAACAGAGCTAATATTTCAGGCTCTATACGCATATTTTAAAATAATCAGCTATTCAGCCAAAGAATTGTCACGTCAACTCGTAAAATATTATAGAGCACGCCTTATATCCAAAACAACTGCTATTAGTGCTACTCTAAGAGAAATCCTTCCACATGCAAGGTTACCTGACAAAAGTTTATCCATTGAAGAAAAAACAAGGATGGTTTTACTGCTGATAAAATCATCAAAAATTAACATAAACGATATCTCACATCGTTTTTATGATATATCAGGTAAAGCCATCCTACAAAAAAAATCACTTTATAATAGCATATAATTTCCCTATAGAAAATACTAAAATGTAAAAAAGTTCAGCAACAGCCTTTTTTCCTTCATTTGAGTTGTTATAGCATGTTAACATATTGTTATGACCGGTCAAATCTACACAAGGATTTTAGGAGGCTTTGTTTACATGCTTAACGATAGTGTTAGAAATGCTATTGCATTAAAAAGATTTTCACTTATTAGTCCTGTAATAAATAGACAGGTAGATAACAATATGCAATATTATATACGCGTAACAAAAGAACCGATTGAAATGCCTTATTATGGTATGAGAAGATATTCACCAAAGACACTAGAATCATGGTACTGTGATTATCTAAAAAAAGGTATTGATGGATTAAAACCTTCTTCCCGAGGAGATAAAGGAAAATACAGAGTAATACCTGAACAACTATCTGAAAAGATAATAGATATGCGAATTAAGTACCCAAAAGCACCGGGCTCAGTCATATATGAAATGCTATTAAAAGATAGGGTATTTGAGCATAATGATATATCTATGTCCAGCTTTTATAGATTCTTAAGGACAATTCCCCAACAGATTAAGGAAAAAGATGCTGAAGTTGCTGAATTAAAAAGATTTTCACACCAATATATAAATGAGCTTTGGCAAACTGATTTAGCATATGGCCCATATATTTATAACGGTAATAAAAGAAAAGCTACATATTTACTTGCAATTATCGATGATGCAGCTAGATTTGTGCCTCATGCCCAATTTTATTTCTCTCAAGGTTTTGAGTCTTTGAGGCATTTATTTAAAGAAGCAGTTATGAAAAAGGGTGTACCTACGTTATTATACACAGATAATGGGAGAATTTATCGATCACAACAATTTGAATATATATGTGCTTCTATAGGATGTACACTAATTCATGCAAAGCCATTTGCCGCAAACTCCAAAGGCAAAATTGAGAGATTTTTCCTTAGTGTAAGGCAGAGGTTCTTATCACGAATTGAGACAGATAAAATTAAAGATATTGATGAACTAAACAGGAAGTTTTGGGCTTGGCTTGATACGGAATATCATAAAAAACCACACAGTAGCCTTGATGGGGTGACTCCTCTTGAGTATTACATGTCTCAAATTGATAGAGTAAAACTAATTGAGAACCCTGAAATTCTAACTGAAAAGTTTTTTTACAGAGTTAAAAGAAAGATAAAGCATGATGCCACTTTTACAATAGATAAAATACTTTTTGAAACAGACCCGAAATTTGCATCTTGTGAGATGGAAGTTAGATATGAACCTGAATGGTTGGATCAGGAAGGAAAAAATGTTTTAATTTTTAAAGATGATAAAAAGGTTGGTGAGGCGAGACAGGTAAACTTCCATGAAAATGCACATGTTAAACGCAAAGGCAGTAAAAGTATCAGCTTTCCGAAGGATGAAATACCTTTAGAATTTAAGGAATCTGAAAAGTCTTTTCAAACTATATCATTTGTCGATATGGAGGATGAGGTAAAAAATGTTTAAAAGTTATTATGGATTAAAATTTAACCCCTTTGAGAAATCAATTGATATTACAAATATATATGAAAGTCGTGATATTAAAGAGTTGGGGGCAAGATTCAAGTACATACTTAATACCCGAGGAATATTTTTATTGACAGGTGAACCCGGTACTGGAAAATCAACATCTCTAAGAAAATTTGCATCTTCATTGAACCCCAGCCTCTACAAAGTATGCTATTTTCCATTATCAACAGTTACAGTTATGGATTTTTACAGAGGTCTTTTGTTTGAACTTGGAGAAATGCCATCATGTAAAAAGGTTACTATGTTTAAGCAGATTCAAGAGTCAATCATGTCTTTGTATCATGAACAGAAAGTCCTGCCTGTTATTATATTGGATGAAGTACAAATGCTTTCAAATAGTATACTCGAGGAATTAAGGCTACTATTCAATTTTAAAATGGATTCAGAAAACCCATATATACTGATACTTTCAGGACAGTCTACACTGAAGAATAAGCTGCAGTTATCAATTAACACTCCTCTTAGGCAAAGAATATCTATTAAGCATGCTATGCAAGGAATAGAAAAAGAAGAGTTACATGGATACATATCATCTTTACTTAATGCTGCCGGAAATACCAATGATATATTTACACCTCAAGCAGTTGAAGTTATATATTCTCTCTCAAAAGGAGTACCAAGAATTATTAACAATATTGTTACTGCTAGTCTGATGTATGGTTGTGCAACTAAGAAAGACTGTATTGATGAAGAGGCTGTATATCAAGGTCAAAAAGACTTTGAAATTTAATGGAGGATCGAAAATGGTACAAAAAAAGTGTTGAGAAGTACGAAAACAGTATAATTAAAAACCCTACAACAATAAAGTTGCTGGCCGAGCAGATAAAGCTCGCCAGCGACGCCTATATCTCAAAACAAATTAATGAAAAAACATTTCGTGATACGATATATCACTTTGCCAAATACCATGGGAGCAAATTATTTTATATTAACGGAAGCATAAATCCCACAGTAATAAATCGTATAGGCAAAAAACGATTAGAACTCATAAAAGTCATGCTTGATGGTTTCCAAACTTCACTTTTCTAAGCAGTTTATCACTGCTTATTTTTTTATCATAATTTAAATATCTTTGCAATACATAATATTACATATGAGGAATGTAACCCTACTGTAATTTGAGAAACTAACTTTTGATACCTGAATTAAAGTGAGAAAACATGCACTGATTACCTAGATTTATTTGAGAATTTAACCTAGATTAATATGAGAATTCACATTTATCAACTTCGTCAAGAAAATTTGTGGCAGCAATTGGATTAACCAGTTCAACCGCAATATAAGAAACTATTTTATCCAAATCCTGATGTGCGAGCTCAGTAACAATCAATTTATACATTGTAT
>DUVG01000071.1 GCA_012841175.1 Clostridium sp. | reverse complement strand
AGCAGTAAAACAGGGTGGGACAAGACGTGGAGCAAATATGGGAATTTTAAGGGTGGATCATCCTGATATAATGGAATTTATATCATGTAAAAAGGACAATGCAGAAATTACAAACTTTAATATAAGCGTTGGTATAACAGAAGAATTTATGAATGCTGTTGAAAATGGTGAAGAGTATAATTTGTTAGATCCTAAATCTGGAGAGGTTACAGGAAGTTTAAATGCAAAAGAAGTTTTTGACGTTATTGTGGATATGGCTTGGAATAACGGAGAGCCAGGTATTATATTTTTAGACAGATTAAATAAGGACAATGTTACTCCAAAATTAGGAGAAATAGAAAGTACCAATCCATGTGGTGAGCAGCCATTGCTTCCTTATGAAGCTTGTAACTTAGGTTCTATAAATTTAAGTTTAATGGTAAAAAACGTTAATGATTCACCTGAGGTTGATTACGAAAAATTAGGTACCGTTGTTTGGAAAGCAGTGCATTTTCTTGACAATGTTATTGATGTAAATAAATATCCACTGCCTGAAATTGACGAAATGACAAGAGGTACAAGAAAAATAGGATTAGGTGTTATGGGATGGGCTGATATGCTTTGCAAGCTCAATATATCATATAATTCCCAGGACGCTATAGATTTAGCTGAAAAATTAATGAGTTTTATTCAAGAAGAATCTAGAAAGGCTTCAATTAAGTTAGTAGAGAAAAAAGGTGTTTTCCCTTACTATGACAAAAGCATTTATAAGGATAAGTGTATAGAGTTAAGAAATGCTACTACAACTACAATAGCACCAACAGGTACTTTAAGTATTATTGCAGGAGTATCTAGTGGCATTGAGCCTTTATTTGCAATTTCATATATAAGAAATGTAATGGATAATGATGAATTAATAGAAGTAAATCCTTTATTTAAAGAAATTGCCCTAAAAGAAGGTTTTTATTCAGATGAACTTATGAGAAGAATTGCAAAAAAAGGAACAATAAAAGGTTTTTCTGAAATACCTAAATCAGTTCAGAAGATTTTTGTTACTGCCCATGATATAACTCCTGACTGGCATGTTAAAATGCAAGCAGCTTTTCAAAAATATACGGATAATGCAGTATCCAAAACCGTTAATTTGTCTAATGAAGCAACTAGGAAAGATGTTTATGATGTTTTTTGGCATGCATATAAGACAAACTGTAAAGGGGTTACAATTTACAGGGATGGAAGCCGGGATATGCAAGTACTTAATATTGGAAAGGTAAAAGGAAAGGAAGAAGGATCAGAATATAAAATACAAAGCTTAACAACAACAGGAATTACACCAAGACCAAGGCCAGAGATTGCCACAGGCTTTACTGAAAAGGTGAAAATTGGGTGTGGAAATCTTTATATTACAGTAAACTATGATGAAGATGGAATTTGCGAGGTATTTACTAATACAGGACGTGCAGGTGGATGTCCATCCCAATCTGAAGCAACGGCAAGACTGGTTTCAATAGCACTAAGATCAGGAATAAATCATGAACATATAGTTGAGCAGTTAAAGGGAATAAGGTGTCCTTCCACTACAAGGCAAAAAGGATTAAAAGTT